>CALMAP010000367.1:5710-13750 GCA_937859825.1 uncultured Terriglobus sp.
GCACCGCACCGTCGCGGTCGAGGTGGCGCACGCGGACCGCCGCCGGACGCATGACTTCGCCATACATTTCGGGAATCGACAGGCAGCCTTCGCTGTAGCTTTTGGTCTCGTCCGAAGCCCAGATAATTTCGGGATTGCCCAGGGCGAACGGCATTGTATCCGCGCGGCGCGGCTCATCCCTATCTGGACGCGGGGCGACCACGATCACGCGTTCGCCCACGCCGACCTGCGGGGCGGCGAGGCCGATACCCTCGGCTGCGTACATGCTCTCGAACATGTCGTCCGCAAGCTTGGCGACGCTCTTATCAAAAACTGTAATGGCGGCAGCCTTTTGCGCCAGCACGGGGTCGGGGTATTTCACGATGGGGTAAATCATGGGACGTTCTTCCTGCTAATAGCTTCGGAGCTGATCGCGGTACCCCGCGAGATTACGCTGCGTCTCGGGTAGGCTGTCCCCGCCGAATTTCTCGAGCACCAGGCGAGCAAGCGTCAGCGCGACCATGGCCTCTGCAGCGACGCCCGCGGCAGGAACCACGCACACGTCGGAGCGCTCGTACGCGGCCTTGACCGGTTCGCGTGTTTCAAAACTCACGGAACCTAACGGACGACGCAGTGTGGAAATTGGCTTGATATAGCCACGCACGGTCACGTCTTCACCGTTGGAGATGCCGCCCTCGATGCCGCCCGCGTTGTTCTTCTCGCGGCGGAACCGGGTGTCGCTGCCGTTCTGGTCTTCGGCGTAGGCGATGGCATCGTGCACAGTGGACCCCATCGATTCGGCGGCGGTCACGCCGCGCCCAATCTCGACCGCCTTTACGGCCTGCAAACTCATGACAGCCTGGGCGAGCAGGCCGTCGAGTCGCTCATCCCAGTTGGCATGGGTGCCGATGCCGACGGGGACGCCGTGCGCGACCACCTCGAAAACGCCGCCAACGGTGTCGCCGGTGCGCAGCGCGCGATCGACTTCTCCCTTCATGCGTTGCTCGGTTTCCGGATCGATACAGTTGAGCAGCACGGTATCGCGGGCGGTACTGGCGACAATCTCCTGCCACTCATAGCCACGTTCCAGTTCGACCGCGCCCACGCGCACCACGTGGGAAAGAACACTCACACCGAGTTCCCGGAGCAACAGCTTCGCCAGTGCGCCCGCTGCAACCCGCGCCGTACTCTCACGTGCGCTGGCCCGCTCCAGCACATAACGCGCATCGCGGAAGTTGTACTTCAGCGAGCCCGCAAGATCCGCATGACCCGGACGGGGCGAAGCGACGGCCTTGTGCTTGCTTGCATCGCCTGCGCCTACCGGCAGAATCTCTTCCCAGTTCTTCCAGTCGCGGTTCGCGATGGTCATGGCGACCGGCGCGCCGATGGTCGCGCCGTGGCGTACTCCGCTCAGGACGTGTGCCGTGTCGGTCTCGATGCGCATGCGGCCACCCCGGCCGTAACCCTGCTGCCGCCGCCATAGCTCCCGCGCAAGAAAAGCTTCATCGACCGGAACGGCTGCAGGCATGCCGCTCAACAACGCGACAAGCGCCTCGCCATGGCTTTCTCCGGCGGTGGAAAATCGCAGCAAAAACCTGTACTCCAGGAATGACATCGCCTGAGTGGCGTAACCAGATTGTAGCAATGCGGCGTTGTTGCACGGCTGCATGAGCACGGCCCTTCCCTTCTCGGATTGTCTTGTTGCCGCGCAGACCTTTACCCCGAAAGTCCGCGGCTTATGGCGGGAATGCGTCATGGCGGTGGTATCGGGGCTGACCTAGTCTCTTCCAAGTAAATGAGGAAGCCGGAATGTTGAACGAAGAAGACCTCTCCAAAGTAGGGGAGGAGATCGAACGGTATCGCACGCACCGGTTCTCCCGGATGCGTTTTGCGCCTTCGATTGAGGTGCTGTTCCGTAAGGAAAGTCTGGGCAGGCGCGGCAAGCAATTGTCGGTGCAAGGCCTTATTGTGTTGATGGTCTACGATCTGCTGATTTTCGGCGACTACCTGACCGATCCTTCCAGCCTGTTGCGCGCGTTCGTCATCCGGTTCTGCTTGGTGACGCCGCTTGCGTTGGTAACGGTGTGGCTCGCATCTGGAAAGCTGCTGGCGCGTTTCCGCGAACAAGCCGCAGCCGTGCTGTGCTGCGTCGCTTGCATCAGCATGCTGCGTTTCCAACTCGCGAATGTACCTACTGCCATGCACATCGAGGCCGGATTCTTCCTCGTGCTCATGGCGATGAATACTGTGCTGCGCATTGAATTTTTCTATGCGGTGCTCACCACGGCGTTTTGCCTGGTGACCGCGCTCCTGTTCCTCTTGCAGGACCATCTGCTGTCAACTCCGCTGAAGTTTTCCATCGCGGGCGCCATCTTTTGGTCGTGCATGTTGAGTTGCTACGCCAACTATGCGCTCACCCGCGAACACCGCCTTTCGTGGCTGCAGCAGCGGCGCAATCGCATCCAGAGCCGCATGCTGGCAGAGACGAACCGGGAACTGATCAGCCTCTCCACCACAGACCGGCTCACGGGCCTGCCAAACCGCAATGCTTACGAAGACACCTTCAGCAAACTATGGGCAGAAGGCAGCACACGGCGGATTCCGCTCTCTGCCGTGATGGTGGATGTGGACCACTTCAAACGCATCAACGACAGCTTCGGTCACTGCTACGGTGACCGCGTATTGCAGCGTGTAGCCAACCTGCTGCAGCAGGCACTTCGCGAGGAGGGCGACTTCGTGGGCAGGTATGGCGGCGAAGAGTTCGTCGTTCTGCTGCCGAACAGCGATACCGCCTCCGCGGTGCGCGTGGCCGAACGGATTCGCACGCTGGTGCAGGTGGCGGGGTCGCCCAGCGTGAACCGCTCCGATGCGAGTCCCATTAGCAGCCCGCTCTGGGCAACCGTAAGCTGCGGCGTCGCCACTGTGCTTCCCACACGAGGCATGGAACCGCGCATGCTGATCGAATTGGCAGACGCGGCAATGTACCGCGCCAAGCAGAACGGCCGGAACCAGGTCTGCTGCTCGTCTGTGCAGTACCCTCCGGTGAGCGTACACGCCTCCGCTGACCCGGCAGTCGTGCACACGATGCCGTTGGCGCAAAAGAGTGCGTAAGCAGGCAGGTCCGCGTTACACTTTGCGAACGCATTCCAAATAGCTCTGGAAGGACCCGCCTTGCGCCTCTCACGCCGCGTTCTGCTCGCCTCCCTTGCGTGCCTCTGCACGCTTTCTGCCGCCTGTGGACTGCAGGCCCAGGCCAATCCCGGCAGCGGTCTGCCCCGCACCACAACGGACCCGGTAGACAGCGAAGCCTGGGTGCGCGCGCACTACACCAAGTATGAGTTCCGAGTTCCCATGCGCGACGGTGTGAAGCTCTTCGTCTCGGTGTATGAGCCGCAGCCGGGCGCATTCAAAGACAACGGCCCGTATCCCTTTCTGATGACCCGCACACCCTATTCCTGCGGGCCGCACGGCGAGGACCAGTACCCGAAATCGGTCACGTACAGCAACGAGCTTGCGCAGAGCGGCTATATCTTCGTCTGCGGCGATGTGCGCGGGCGCTATGCCTCGGAAGGTGACTTTGTCGAGATGCGCCCGCACATCGACAAAAAGTCCGGCCCCAGGGACGTGGACGATGCCAGCGATATGTACGACACGGTCGAGTACCTGCTGAAGCATGTGCCGAACAACAATGGCAAGGTGGGCATCACCGGCATCAGCTATCCCGGCTTCTTCACCTCGGCGTCGATCATCGACTCGCACCCAGCCATCAAGGCCGCAAGCCCGCAGGCACCCATGACCGATCTCTACCTCGGCGCGGACGACAGCTATCACGGCGGTGCGTTCATGCTAGCCGCGGGCTATGGCTTCTATACCGGCTTCGTACCGCAGAAGAACCCGGTCGATCCCGGCTCGCCGCGCGGCGGCCGCTTTGACTACGGCACGAATGACATGTACGAGTTCTATCTGCGCGACAACACCAGCAACCTGACCAAGCTGCTGGAGAAGCGCGGGCCCACGCTCTTCCGCGACCAGATCGAGCACACCACGCTGGACAGCTATTGGAAGCCGCGCAACCTGAGCGAGCACATGCTGAACGTGCACACCGCCGTGATGACCGTGGGCGGCTGGTTCGACGCGGAAGACCTGACCGGTCCGCTGAAGACCTACAACGCGATCGACAAGTTCAACCCGGGCCTGGGCGCGATGAACACCGTCGTGGTCGGCCCGTGGGTGCACGGCGGATGGGCGCGCAGCGATGGCGACCGTTTGGGCGATGTGACCTTCAACGCAAAGACCGCGGACTTCTACCGCCGCGAGATCCAGTTCCCGTTCTTCGAGCACTACCTGAAGGACGCTCCTTATGGCAAAGGCGCGCAGCCGCTGCCGAAGGCCTACATGTTCGAGACCGGCACCAACGCCTGGCGCAAGTACGACCAGTGGCCGCCCAAGGGTGCCGAGCCGAAGATGATCTACTTTCACGCGGGTGGCAGGCTCAGCTTTGACGCACCCACCGGCAAGACGTCAGACAGCTATGTGAGCGACCCGATGAAGCCGGTCCCCTACGTGAGCTACACCACAGACACGGTGCCCCAGCGCTACATGACCGACGACCAGCGCTTCGCCGGCCGCCGTAATGATGTGCTGGTCTACCAGACCGATGTGTTGAAGGAGGACGTGACCGTCGCCGGCCCCATCTCACCGAAGCTGCACATCAGTTCCACCGCTACCGACTCGGACTTCGTCGTGAAGCTGATCGACGTCTATCCCTTCGACTACCCCAACCCGGACGCAGCCGATGCTGCGCAGGGCAAGCGCATCCTCGGCGCGGCACCCTTACTTCTTGGCGGCTACCAGCAGCTTGTGCGTGGCGAACCCTTCCGCGCCAAGTTCCGCAATAGCTGGGAAAAGCCCGAGGCCCTGAAGCCCGGTCAGGTCACGGCCATCAACTTCGACATGCCGGACGTCAATCACACCTTCCGCAAGGGCCATCGCATCATGGTCCAAGTGCAAAGCTCGTGGTTCCCGCTCGTCGATCGTAATCCGCAGACGTTCACGGACATTCCGACCGCAAAGCCGGAGCAGTTTGTAAAGGCAACGGAGACCGTTTACACCGGCGCGGACGCACCCAGCGGCGTGCAGGAAATGGTGCTGCCCCAGCCGTAGACTCTACGCGACGGTCTCAGTGTCCATTGAAAAGGCACGGCTCAAGCCGTGTCCTTTCTAGCGTCTATGGCTTCCCGAAGAAGCCTTTGCGCGCTTCGACGATCAGCCCCTTATCTTTCGCCCGCAGCTCCAGCCGGTGATACTGGTTCGGCTGCACGTCTGGGGGCGGCGTGTAGCCAAGGGCATACTGCAGCCGCAGGTCCTCGGCGATCTGCGAATAGATGGCGTGCAAGCCAAAGCCCGGAGTAACGCGAAAGACATGCCCGCCCGTCGCCTCGGAGAGCTTCTGAAGGATATCGAGTCCGTTGTTCCACGGCACTGCACCGGGGCCTTGCCGCGCAGAACTGCTCGCTGCTTCGCTGTAAAGAATCGAGTAGACCTGAACGTCTGCTCGTTGTGCCTGCTCGATGGCTTGCTGTAACGAGCTGCGGCTGCCGTTGTCTCCACCATCCGTCAGCAGCAGGATCGCCTTACGGCCCTGCTCTTTCGCCAGAAAGTTTTTGGACACATAGAAGATTGCGTCCTGCAGGAGCGTGGCACCGGAAGTGGATGGGTTTGACCCCAAACCCATCAGACCGAGGTGCAGCGCGCTCGGCTGGTCCGTGAGGCCATGCAACAGCTTCACATTTGCGTCGATCTGTACCAGCATTGCGCGGTCCTGCGGACGGCCGAGTACCGTCTGGAAGAAGATGTCGCTTGCCAGCGTTTCGTCGCCAATGAAGGTGCGCTGACTGGCGCTCACATCTACCATCACGGCAATCGTCAGCGGCAGTTCGGAACCCTGCGAGAAGTACCGGATCGGCACTTCTTTCCCGTCCTGTTTCAGGACGAAGTCGTCGCGGGTCAAACCTGTCTTTGGCTTGCCATCTCTGCTCTTCACCACTGCGGAGACAGCTACTACCCGCGTGTTTACGCGCAGCGTCATGGCCGGATCGTCTGCCTGCGGCTCCGAGGGCCGACCTGGCGGGGCCGCCTGTCCCATTGCGGCAGCTGACACTATAAGAAGAAGCCAACCGGAGAATTTTGCCGCAAGTCCCATTCCACGCCTCCTGCTACCACCTGCCGACATCCCGACCCGCCGAGCGGTCGCTCCGGTCTTCTCTTTCTATACTGAGATATGCCGCTTTCGCTTGATACCTCTCGTGCCATGCAGCGCCGCGCCGAGCGGCTCATTCCCGGCGGGGTCGATTCGCCGGTGCGCGCCTTTCGCGCCGTGGGTGGCGATGCTCCTTTTTTGGAACGGGCTGAGGGCGCGTACCTCTACGACGTGGACGGGAACCGCTACATCGACTACTTCGGCTCCTGGGGGCCGATGATCCTGGGCCATGCCGCGCCTGCCGTGATCGAGGCGGTGCGGGATGCGGCAGGCCGCAGCACCAGCTTCGGCGCGTCCACCGGGGCCGAAGCGGAGCTCGCCCAGCTCGTGATCGACGCGGTGCCGTCGATTGAGAAGCTGCGTTTCGTCTCTTCCGGGACCGAGGCGGTCATGAGTGCCATTCGTGTTGCACGAGCATTTACCGGCCGCAAGCGCATCGTAAAGTTCGAGGGCTGCTACCACGGCCACTCCGACGCACTGCTGGTTAAGGCGGGATCGGGTGTGGCAACGCTCGGCATCCCCGGCTCCGCAGGCATTCCAGTGGAAACAACCCAGTTCACCACTGCCCTGCGCTACAACGATCTGGAAGAGGTGGAGACGCTCTTTGCCCGCCACCCCGGCGAGGTCGCCTGCGTCATCCTGGAACCGGTCGTTGGCAACGCCGGAACGATCCTGCCGGATGAAGGATTTCTGCAGGGTCTACGCGCGATCACAGAGCGCGAGGGCGCATTGCTCATCTTTGACGAGGTCATGACCGGCTTTCGCCTTGCACTCGGCGGGGCACAGGAGATCTTCGGCATCACGCCGGACCTGACCACTCTGGGCAAGATCATCGGCGGCGGTCTACCTGTGGGAGCGTTCGGTGGCCGCGCAGAAATTATGGACCAGCTTGCCCCCCTCGGCCCGGTCTACCAGGCGGGCACGCTCTCGGGTAATCCCCTGGCCATGGCGGCAGGCATTGCAACCCTGAACGCCCTGCACACGGGTGGTCCAGAGTTCTATCGCAACCTTGCGAAAGTGACCGCACGCATTGCGGACGGCGTTGCCGCCGTTGCGGAGGACCTTGGCATCCCGATCACCACGAACCGGATCGGCTCCATGTTCACGTGGTTCTTCCGCGATTCGTCCGGCAGCGACATCGTGCGCGACTTCGACGATGCGGCCCGTAGCGACACCGCCCGGTTCGGCCACTTTCATCGCGCCATGCTGGAGCGTGGTGTGTGGCTGCCGCCTTCACAGTATGAGGCTGCGTTTGTCTCCGCAGTGCACGGTGAAGTGGAAATTGCAGCGACCATTGCAGCCGCCAAAGATTCGTTGGCAGCGCTTACGGGAGAGCTTCACGTACCATCGGCCTCTTCGCTTGCACTCTAGGTGAAAGCGGCTTGCAACGTCGAGAAACTGACAGATTTTCAGTGCACTGCAAAGTTCGCCTGATATCCTCGAATCTCCCGAAGCTTCGATTCAAAATGCCGAGAAGGGCGTACCCGTGAACGACGTTACTGCCGAACCTGCAAGCAAGACCAAGGCAGCCCGACCTGCAACCTATGCCGATGCAGGCGTGGACATTACGGAAGGCGATCGAACCAAGCAGCGCATCAAGATGCTTGCGCGCAAGACATTCAATAAACATGTGCTCAGCGAGATCGGCGGTTTCGGTGGCCTGTTCGGGCTCGACCTTGCAAAGTATCCGAACCCGGTGCTGGTCTCCTCCGCCGACGGCGTAGGCACCAAACTCAAGGTCGCTTTTGAGCTTGGCATCCACCACACTGTAGGCGCCGATCTGGTAAACCACTGCGTGAACG
>CALMAP010000368.1 GCA_937859825.1 uncultured Terriglobus sp.
CTGCTTCCTCGAGCACGGCGACAATCGTGTTGATGGCGACAGTGTCACCCTCTTTGGCCTTGATCTCCTTCAGAACGCCTGCCGCGGGCGAAGGGATTTCGGCATCGACCTTGTCTGTCGAAATCTCGAAGAGCGGCTCGTCGCGCGCGACGGTGTCACCGGGCTGTTTGAGCCACTTGGTCAGGGTGCCTTCGGTGATGGACTCGCCCATCTGGGGCATGACTACTTCAGTCGGCATACGGTTCCTTCGGTGCAGGTTCGCGCCTGATGCGCCGCTCGGCAGGGCCGTGCGGGCGTGGCACGTGGTCGCCCTGATTATAGAGAGTTGTGGGAACGTCTTGCTTCGTCAGCCAGGCGTTTCGAGTCGTTGCGCGTTTACCGGAGAAGCGGTTCCACACCGGCGGACAGGATGTCTTCGAGCGATTCCGTCTGCAAGACCTGCCGCTGGAAGACCTGCCCGAAGTTTCTGGCGACCACGTTGCGGGCGTTCTGCATGGTGGGTTCGATCGCTGGCGGATCGTCCACCTCCAGCTCGAGCGAGGTGCCCGCGCGATCGGTAATGCCGCAGGGCACGATCCAGTTAAAGTCGCGCATGTCTGTGGTGACATTGAGGGCAAAGCCATGCGAGGTCACGCCCTGGGAGACGTGCACACCGATAGCGGCCAGCTTCTTCTCCTGGATCGAGCCGCCTGCGATCGTCCACACACCGGTGCGGCCGCAGATGCGCTGCGTGGCCACGCCGAACTCCCGCGCGCTGCGGATCAGTACCTCTTCCAGCAGACGGACGTAGTCCACCGGACCCAGGTGCGGCCCCTTTTTGCCGGGCAGATCGCCACGCAGATCGACGATGGGATAACCGACGAGTTGGCCGGGGCCGTGGTACGTCACGTCGCCGCCACGATTGATCTCATGCACCTCAACACCGCGCGCTGCCAGCAGTTCGTCACTTGCGAGAATGTTCTCGCGGCGGGCGTTCCGGCCGAGGGTCAGCACGGGCGGGTGTTCGAGCAGAGCAAGCGTGTCCGCGATGGCTCCGGCCTTACGCGCGGCGATCAGGTTCGCCTGAATGCGCAAGCCTTCGGCGTAGGTGGTGCGGGGGAGTTGAAGCAGATGGATGTAGCTCATCGTTCTGCTGTAGCAAGTGGGTTGACCCACCGGAGACGAGGAAAGCGGCGGAAGTGTTTGTCCGTGCTGTAGAAGGTTGCGCCATGGCTCAATGCGAGCGCAGCAAACTCAGCGTCCGTGATTGAGCGCCCCATCGCACCACTTTCTTCCAAAGTACGCTTGAGTTCCGGCCAGTGCTTTCCGTCAGTATGAACAACACGTACATTCGGCATTGCCATCAGGTCGTCAATGAAGCCGAGCGCATCTTCCAGTCGCTCCGGCAAATGGTCAAGGCTTGGATGGGTCGCCGTTCTGAGCAGAGCAGAGATCGCGAGCATGGGTACGCCCACCACGTTATCGCCCGACAGCATCGCCTCGAATCAGCGCCGTGCCGCAGGATGTTGCGGCGCCTGACCGTCGAACGAGTAGATCAGCAAATTGGCGTCCAACAGAGCTAGGGCCAATTAGGATCCTCCAGCTTCTCCAGAAGCTCCGACGTAGAATCGACGTGGAACGCTGTTGGCAATCCGTACCGCGCCGTGCGCAGCCGGACGGGCTGCGACTGCAGGGCTTCCCGCTTTTCTTCAAACAGCATGCCGAGGCGAAGGTATTTGTTCACGGCCTGTTTCAGCGGTTCCCCAGATGCACGGAGGCGCTGGTTCAGCAACGCCTCAACGTCATCGTCAATCGTAAGAGTGGTTCGCACATCATGATGCTTCCAGCAGAAGCATCATGATGTCAAGCATGCTACGCGTTCAGCGACATGCCCTTGACACTGGCGAATCCATCCAGCAGGCTTTCCGACAGCGTCGGGTGCGCGTGCTGCGTGAACATGAGTTCATCGATGGTCATCTCCGACTCGATGGCGACCACGGCTTCTGCGATCAGTTCGGTCGCGTATGGCCCGATGATGTGGACGCCGAGGACCTCACCGTACTGCTCATCCGCAATGACTTTCACGAAGCCGTCATGCGCGTTCAGGATGGTGGCCTTGCTGTTGCCGGCGAGCGGGAATTTGCCCACCTTGTACTTCAGGCCCTGGTCCTTCGCCATCTGCTCGGTGATGCCCACCGAGCCGATCTGCGGCTCGCAATAGGTGCACGCCGGAATGCGATTCCGGGTCACGGGCTTGTAGGGTTTGCCCGCCATGTGCGCTGCGGCAATTGCACCGGCCATGGCACCACCATGCGCCAGCAGCGGCAGCCCGGCAACGATATCGCCGATAGCGTAGATGCCCGGCTCCACCGTCTCGAAGTGGTCGTCCACCTTGATGGAAGTGCGGTCCATTTCAATCTTCGTGGACTCGAGGTTCAACCCGGCAGTGCGCGGCGCACGGCCGATGGCAATCAGCACCTTGTCCGCCTCCAGGATGTTGTCCTTGCCGTCGCTGGTGGCGAAGTGGACCTTCACGCCCTCCGCGGTCTTCTCGATCTTGTCCATCTTCGCGGAGGTGTGCATGGTGATGCCCTTCTTCTTGTACTGGCGGGCAAACTCCTTGGAGATTTCCGCGTCCTCGGCGGGCACAACGCGGTCGGCCATCTCAATGATGGTGACGGGCACGTTGAAGCTGTTGAAGACGGAGGCGAACTCCACGCCCACAGCTCCGGAGCCGATCACGACGAGGGACTTTGGCAGCTTGTCGAGCGAGAGGATCTCGACATTGGTCAGGATTTTGTCGTCTGCCGTATAGCCGGGAATCATACGCGCGTCGGAACCCGTGGCCAGCACCAGTTTCTTCGCCTTGACCTCACTCTTCTGACCGTCGTTATCCACCGCAACGGTGAGCACGCCGTCTTTCGCGGGGCCCGTAAGCGTGCCCAGGCCGCGCACCAGCGTAACCTTGTTCTTCTTGACCAGGTACTGCAACCCGGCGGTGTGCTTTGAAACGATGTCGCCCTTGCGCTTCAGCACCTGCGGCCAGTTGACGGTGCCTTCGCCGATGCCGTCGATGCCGTACATGCCGCCTTCCTTGGCGTGGTCGAAGATCTCCGCAGAGAACAACATGGCTTTCGTGGGAACACAGCCCACGTGCAGACAGGTGCCGCCCAGTTTGTCGCTCTTTTCAATCAACGCGACGTTCAGGCCATACTGCGCCGCGCGAAACGCGCAGGAATAACCAGCCGGACCGCCACCGATCACAGCCACGTCGAAAACTGTATCTGCCACGAAAAACTCTCCCCTTGAACCGCAGTCGCTGCTCTGCAAGGGCAGCCCGCTGGGCGCGGACCTTAGCCCACGCTACATCTGTAAGTTTACGCTTTGCGTCAAGATGCCTGTGCTTTGGGCGCTCAATGGCCTGCGAGGTGAAAACCAGAACTACAGTCCGCGAACAAATGGCAAAAAGCGACCAATCCCTTCGACCGTACAGATAGGCCTAGTTTTCATTTCGGTTGGCGAATACCTGCGGACGGCCTGCCAACCAGGCGTTCCTTCGATGAACCCGGTAGTTGCCGACTGCATCGCACTGGCCACGCTGCGGAACCTGCCCAGGCGATGAGCCTGCTGGAAGACCGCGAGGCTGAAGCCAAGAGCGTGCAACGGCCGAAAGCCTCGGCGCGGCAAGGATGATCCTCACGACGCCACTGGAAGCAGCCCCCGCACTTACGACCGAGAGTTCTACAGAATAACGCAACCACATCGAACGCTGCTTCCACCGCCTTGAGCAGTTCCGCCGCTTCAGCACACGCTCTGCCGAACTCTCGAAGCCTTCCGGATCCTGCACCGCGCTCGCCTGCGCTCTGGATCAGACTTCAACTTTATGTCGACACAGCCTGGCGCTCCGCTTACTCAAGCCAGGAATCGCGTGTGGTGCCCTGCGCTCCAGGTGTTGCGGCTGCTGGCATCCCCACGCCGGTCCCGTACCAATCCACGTTGCGTGTCCCATACATTGCGCTGCCGATCGCAACGAAGCTGACCACCGCGCCGAGCAGCAGAGCATATGCCTCCACCCGCAGCAGGACGTAGATAAAGCCGTACAGGGCCGTGTAAATTGCCAGCGCGCGTAGAGCAAGAGGTCTGCTGCGGAAGATCCATTCTGTGTTCATTGCGAAGAGCAGGACGGTGGACGCGCCCGCGATCAGGAAGCTTAGATCGAAGCCCAGATGCTCCGCGAGAGAAAGCAAAAGCAGATAGAAGATGACCTGCGCAATACCGACAAGAACGTATTGCGCGGGATGCACCTGTTTGCCCGTGAAGACTTCAAACAGGAGGTTGGTGAGAAACACGAGACCGAGAAAAAGCGTGATGTAGTGCAGGGAACGGCGCGTCGAACGGTAACTGTCGGCGAGGCGCACGCCCAGCACCGTCTTCGGCTGCTCTGTCGGGTTCTCCGCCGATGCCGCCAGCACGCCATGATTGCCTGCCCGTTCTGTCGTGAGGCCCTCCACAAAGAATCCTGAGATGCTCATGCCAAGCGCAAGCAGGATGACCAGGAAAAACTTCGTCCCCAGCGAACGGGGGCGCAGTTGCAGCAAAGACGGTTGCAGGGTTGCAGTGTTCATGGATCTTCTCCTTATACTTTGCAATGCAAAGTTACTTGGCGCGCCCGGGCAAAGACGAAGTTCCATTGCCCTACGCGTTCTGGGGGGAAAGGGTAGGCAGGATGATTTCCTGCCCTGCGTGGTCTACGGCGGCAGCATCGCGGAGGACCTTCTCCAGCGTTGCCAGGTAGTCCAGATAGCGTTTGCGTCCGGATGCAGTGACCCGCACGACGGTCTGGGTGCGGCCCTGATCGTCGTCCTTGGTGATGCGGACCATGCCTTCCTCTTCCAGCACCTGCAGGTGTCGGGCAAGGTTGCCGTCGGTCAGAGCGCACATCTGCTTCAACTCCACAAAGCTGAGGCCTGCGGCGTGCGTGAGCAACGACGTGAGAATGCTGAGGCGCGCGCGCTCGTGGATGGTGCGGTCGAGCCCCTCGTATGCGAAGGGCGCCTCCCTGCTTTGCTGCTTCGCTGGCGGCTTATTCTTCATCGAACGTGGCCTTCCTGGCAGCGAGGAAATGAATACCGGCAACCATGCCCATGCCCACGGCGTAGGCACCGGACATGGTGGCCGGCGCAAGCGCGCGCGTGTCGCCGAGCGCAATGCAGCAGCAGCCTGTAAGCAGGAACCATGCGCCCACCAGGTACATGGCTTTCGGAAGGCTGCGGCATGAGGCGAAGACACCAAGACTGAAGAGCACCTGCCAAAGGCCTGGAAGCATCCAGAAGACCGCATGCGTGACGCGCAGCAGAAGCAAGGAAAGTGCAATGCCCGCACATGCGGCCGGCAGGAAGCTGGCTACGGCCATCCCAGTCATCTGGTTGGCCATGCCGGAATGCAGCCGCCGTGCGCGGGCAAACATCTGGAGGGCAATCAATACAGCACAGAACATGCCGGTCCCAAGCCACAGCGTCACGTACCGTTCCGGGTGGGTGTCAGGGCTCGGTACCCAGAAGGCCTGGCATGCACCCGCGATCAGCGCGACAAGTGCAGTGGCAGAGAGCGTGAGCGGGCCGTAGCCACGGAACTCCGTCGTTTGCGCAACCTGCCTGCGGATGCTGCGAATGTCTACCAGTACCCGGTTTAGATCGTCCATAAGCCACTCTCATCCGACAAGGACGAGTATGAACTTTGCAATGCAAAGCGTCAATACTGTTTGCTGGGATCGTAGCGACCCTTACATTTCCAACATTGCCGGTTCCAGGTCCTGCACCGAGTTCGGGCGGCGATAGGGTTGCTTATCTCCCAGCGCGTGGCGAACGACCGCCAGCAGAATCAACAGGGCGGCTAGGCCGCAGATGCCGTTGATGCCGAAGTGCTGCCACGCGATTGTCGAGAGCGCAGACGAAATCGCAGCTCCCGTAAAGTAGCTGACCATGTAGACCGTGTTGATGCGTGAGCGAGCTTCGGGGCGTAGGGAGAAGATGCGTGTCTGGTTGGCAATCTGCGAACCCTGGGCACCCACGTCCAGCACCACGACCGCCAGCGCAAGTGCGCCCAGGTAGGGCACGAGAGCAAGGTGGTGCATGCGGTCAGCGTGAATGGCGTAACGCTCTGTTGCATAGATCAGCACGTAGGAGGCGGCGAGCGTAACCAGCGCGAGGCTCATGACATACCGTGGTCCGCGCCGGTCTGAGATTTATCCGGCGACAGAGGCCACCAGCGCCCCGGCCGCACCCACAAGGCCGAAGCTGCCCGCGACGCCCGCGCCCAGTCCATGGGTTTGCAGCAGAAAGGCGAGCGTGTTCCAGAAGACGGAGAACGAGCCGAAGACCAGCGCGCCCATCATGCAGCTTTCGCGCAGCAGCGGTTCTTCGCGGAAAACGGTCCACAGCGAGCGCATGGCGCTGCCATAGTTCAGCTTTTGCTTGGGTGGCAGTACCGGCATCAGCTTCGTGATGGCGGGGGCGAAAAGTGCGGAGACGAATCCCGCCGCCGCGAACACCACGCGCCATCCCGCGACGCGCGTTGTGAGGTGCTCGGCCAGGTCGTTGATCCAGCCGGCGAAGGTGCGTGCCAGCAGCACGCCCAGCAAAAGGCCGGTCATCACGATGCCGATGGCCTTGCCGCGCTCCTTCGGTGATGCGAGATCGGGTGCGATAGGCAGGGCGATGTGGGTGACGCAGGCAAGCGCACCGGCGATGGCGCTGGCCGCAATCAGCAGAGGCAGCGTGGGCGCAAGCGCCACCAGAAAGAGAGCAACGGCGACGGCGGCGTACAGCTTCGACATGAGGGAGCGGCGCTCCACGATGTCGCCCATCGGTACGAAGCAGAGCAGTCCCATGGCATACCCCACCTGGGTGGCGACAGCCACAAGGCCGACCTGCGAAGCACTTGCATGAAAGCTGCGGGCCATATCGGGCAGCAGCGGCTGGCAAAGATAGATGGTGGAAACCCCGACGCCGCAGCACATGCCGAGGAACGGCAGAGGCGCGTTCGATTTCCCTGGTCGAGCAGACATACTGGTTTGAGTCTACCGAGGCGGTATTGGTCGCACGCCGCGAACGGCCGGTTAATAACCGGCTATCCGCAAACAGTGAAAACGGCCGCCCAAAGGCGACCGTTGGTTACAGTTTCGCAAGTCTACGCGGCGCTGCGACCGGCTACCAGTGCCGTCCGCCCGCCTTTGCTGGCGCGCCAATCGGTCCAGGCGACCAACATGGGCGCGGCAACGGCAATGGACGAGTACGTGCCGATCAGGATACCGATGACCAGAGCGAGCGAGAAGCCGTGCAGCACCTCGCCGCCGAAGATGAACAGCGACAGCACGGTGAGGAACGTGAGGCCTGAGGTGAGAATCGTTCGCGACAGCGTCTGATTGATGCTCTTGTTGACCACCTCGCTCAGGGTGGCGCGCCGCATCTGCTGCAGGTTTTCCCGGATGCGGTCAAAGACCACAATGGTGTCGTTCATCGAGTAGCCGACGAGCGTAAGGATCGCTGCGACCACCGTCAGCGTGATCTCGGTATTGAGCAGCGAGAAAAATCCAATCGTGATGAGCGTGTCATGGAAGACGGCGATCACGGCGGCGGCACCGTAAATGAACTCAAAGCGGAACCACAGGTAGACCAGCATGCCGATCAGCGACCAGAGGATAGCCCAGCCTGCCTGGCGGGTGAGCTGTGCACCTGCGGTGGGTCCCACGATGTCGGTCTGCTGCACGGAGAAGCCGGAGTCGTGCAAGTTGTTGCGCAGGGCGCCCTCGCTCTGCGGGCGGGCGGCGTCGTGCGCCGCGTCCGTAGTTTCAGGAACTGAGATGACTACCTGGTTCGCCGCCGCACCGCTTGCGCCCACGTTGCCGCTGATGCGCTGCAGGCGGAAGTTGCGGATGCCGCTCTCATCCAGCGCGTGACGGATGTGGTCCTCGTTCGGCTGCTGCGAGAAGCTCACGTAAACGAGCGTGCCGCCTTTGAAGTCCACACCGAGCGGCACGTGGTGCCAGAAGAGCATGCTGAGCACACCGGCGACGGAGAAGATGAGCGAGAAGCCGAGAAAGAACCACTTCTTTCCGAGCCAGTCGATATTGCTGTTTTGAAAGAGTTGCATCTTGAGTTACCTGGCAGACCTTACCCGTTTGTCATCCCGCAGCGAAGCGGAGGGATCTGCTTTCCTTTCGGCTGTCGTGGCGCATGGAAGGAAAGCAGGTTCCTTCGCTGCGCTATGGAATGACAAACAAAACATTGTGGAGCGAAAAACTAAATCGACAGCGCCTCGCCACGCTGTTTGCGGGCCAGCACGCTGTCAAAGATCACGCGGGAAACAAAGACTGCCGTGAACAGGTTCGCCAACAGACCGAAGGCCAGCGTAATGGCGAAGCCCTTCACGGGCCCTGTTCCCACAAAGAACAGGATGAACGCTGAGACCAGCGTGGTCACGTGCGTGTCCAGGATGGTGACCCAGGCGTGTGCGAAGCCGTTCTGCACCGCGGCGCTGGCCGACTTACCAAGGGCGATCTCTTCGCGGATGCGCTCGAAGATCAGAACGTTTGAATCCACGCCCATACCGATGGTCAGGATCACGCCGGCAATGCCCGGCAGCGTGAGCGTGGCATGGAAGAAGCCCATGAATCCCAGCAGGATGACGAGGTTGAGAATCAGCGCAAGATCAGCGTTGATGCCCGCGCCGCGGTAGTAGATCAGCATGAAAACCATCACGGCCAGCATGCCCACCACCGCAGCGATCACGCCCTGGCGGATGGACGAGGCACCGAGCGACGGACCGACCGTGCGTGTCTCAAGATAGCTGAAGGATGCGGGAAGGGAACCCGTGCGCAGCATCAGCGACAGCTCGCTGGCTGCCTGCTTCGACATGCCGCCGGAAATCTGCCCGTTGTCACGGATCGACCCGTTGATGGTCGCCACTTCGCGTACATGGTTATCGAGCACGATGGCCATGTATTTGCCGATGTTGGCGCTGGTGTAGTCGTAGAAGCGGTCGCCCGCGGCGACGGTCAGGTTGAAGGAGACGCTGTCGCGTCCAGTCTCGTCCTTGCTGGGGCGTGCGTCGCGGAAGTCCGGACCCTGCACGATAGAGATGCGGCGCAGCAGCCACCATGCGGTCGCATCGGGAGTATTGCCGCCCTGCACGGCGATCGCATCCTGCCCTGCGCTGGCGGCTTCTGCCTCCTGCTGGCTGGTGAAGCTCTTGCCGTCGTTCAGCACCTCGTGGATCTCGAGACGGGCGGTGGACTGGATGATGCTCTGGATGCGGTCGACGTTCTCGACGCCCGGAAGTTCGATCAGGATCTGGTCTTCGCCCAGGCCGTACTTCTGGATGACCGGCTCGGATACGCCAAGCGAGTCCACGCGGCCGCGAATCGTCTCGATGGAGGTATCGAGTGTCCGGTCGCGCAGCGCCTTGATGGCCGACTGCTTCATCGAAAGCCGAAATCCGCCATTCTCAGAGCTCAGGTCGTAATCGGCGTAAGCTCCGCCACTCAGCAGATCGCGCACCGCACCGCTTTTGTCCGACGGAACGTTGCTGACCACGATCACCGGCTCTTTCGGGTCAGGCTTCGACGCGGTGGCGGCGGGTGCGGTCTCCTTCAGACTCTGCTGAATGCGCTGCTGATCGCTGTCAGAGTTTGCGGCCACAGCCTCAGCCGTGTGCACCTGCAGCACCAGGTGAACGCCACCCTTCAGGTCAAGACCCAGGTGAATGCGGTCCTGCAGCGTCTGCTTCAGCGACCCGTGCGGGATGCCGAAAATGCCGAAGAGAAAGACAAGAAGAATTGCGATGATGGCGGCGATTTTGCCGTTGAGATTCGTCTGCATGGCGCTGTGAGCGCGCCCGGCATGAGGCTGCCGTAAACTGCGCTCTTTTCTGGATCTGCCCGTTTGGGCAGCAAAAGCTGCTCCGGAGGTCGACACGGTGACCGCGCGGGAACCACAAGGGTGCCGCGTCCCGGATTACCGCGTAATTCTATCAAGTCAGTCCGGAAGCCGTTTGTTTTCGTGCCTTGACCTGCTCTAAGCAAGCTCGGAACTTACCTCATACGCCAACTCTGAAGACACGGCGATGCGGGATGCGCGCTTGAGAAGGTTTTCCGCGTAGAGAAGCCGGCCCGGGTCCTTCTGTATTTCGGGCATCTGCCCTTCCAGCGTTCCCGTTATGGAAGACGCCTGCATCTGGTTCAGGAAGCGCTCGTGCAGAAGAAGCGTCCGGATCGTCCAGTGCTGCTCAAAAGCGGAGCGATACTCCCGCAGAAAGTCAATCAACCAGTCCACGTTGCCGGACCGGATACGGGCACTGGCGATGCCGAGCGCCACGATGCGGTTTCCGTCTGTCTGGCGTTCCAGTAGCGACTCAAGGGCCGTTCCGGCGCCGTCCGCGCTCAGTTCTCGCGCTTCTGCCTGGATGCGGTTCAGAAGCACGGTCATGGCATCGGTGCGTTCCGGAGAAGAAGGCATCGTCTGGCGAAGGCGCTCATATTGTTCCGCCAGGAATTGGAGGAGCTCAGGGAAGCGGCGCTTCGATTCGCCCGTGCCCGCGCCGGTGCTGGACCAGAAGCGGGACCGCGTTGGTGTCGGCGAGGCTTCCGGCGACGCCACCTCTTCCGGTGTCTCCGCCTTTGGTGTTGCTGCCTCTTCCCGTTCGCGGGAACGGTCAGGACGGACCGGCGGGTCCACCTCGGCACCGCTGCCCTGGGTAGAGGAGGCGGATGCAGGCGGTGGGGTTTGCGGCTGGGTTTGCGGCGGGGAGGCCGCAGGCGG
>CALMAP010000369.1:0-2301 GCA_937859825.1 uncultured Terriglobus sp.
CAGTGGGGCAGCTCTTCCCGATCTCGTCCAGCGCGGTCTTCCTGCTGATCGCTGGGCCGTGGCACGTGCGGGCGGGGGAGGCGAACCCGACACAGGGGCACCCCGGCGGCCTGAGCTGGGTGCATGGCCACTGGAACGTGCCCCTGCCGACCGACGGCAACGTGCACGGGTGGACGTGGTTCTACTTCATGAACGAGCATGTGCTGCGCTACATGAATCTGCGCGTGCCGCGTGATTACGATACTGTGCCACTGCTGCTGTTCTGGGGACTGCTGCTCGCCTGGCTGCTGCCGTGGAGCGCATATCTGCCGCAGTCTATTGCTTCCATGCCCTGGCGAGCGGTCTTGCGCATGCAGGACCCCGCAGAAGAGGATGGGACGATTCTGCTGCTTGGCATCGCGGGGCTTCTGCCAATTGCCTTTTTCTCGTTCTCGACCAGACAGGAGTATTACGTTTTACCGGCGCTGCCGCTTCTGGCGATGCTGATTGGGCGCTGGCTCGACCGCGAGGCCACCGCGACGGAGACCTTTGCCATCCCGGAATCGCTCGGGACGAGTTCCCTCCGGATGCACCGCAGCGCGATGCGCAGTGCTGTTGTGCTGCTTGCCGTGGGATCGGCGGCGGCGCTGCTATGCGCTTTCTTCCTGATGCATGCCTCTGCTCCTGAAGGGCATGAGGACCTCGCCGGTCTTCTGCAGCAGAACCCCGGCGACTATGCGCTCTCGTTCGGCCACTTCCTCGACCTGAACGCGCGCGCCATGGGACTGTTCCGCCTGCCGCTCGCCATTACAGGGACTGCGCTCTTTTGTGGAACGCTTGCGTCCTGGTGGATGCGCAGCCGCTACCAGCCGCACCATGCCAACCTTTGCCTGCTGGTCACGGCGATGGCCTTTCTGTTCGCGGCGTACCTGGGTTTGAACACCTTCTCACCGGTGCTCACAAGCAAGCACCTGGCCGACGCCATCCAGAGGGAGCAGCGGCCAGGCGAACTCATCATCCTCAACGACGAGTACGAGGCAGGGTCGACGCTCGGCTTTTACCTGCAGCGCAACGACATTCACATCCTGCATGGGCACTCGGCGAACCTTTGGTACGGCAGCTTTTTTACCGACGCACCGCAGATTTTCGAGGATGACCTGACACTGCGCTCGCGCTGGCTCACGACGCAGCGCATCTACCTGTGGACCGCACCGGACAAGATGCCGAAGCTGCCCACCCGGCCCTATATCGTCGCGGAGGGCGGCGGCAAGATGATCGTGAGCAACCAGCCTAATCACTACTAAGAAGGACTCTATGACTGCCACTCCGATCTCACGCAGACAGATGATGCGGAACACGTCGCTGCTTGCCGCAGCCGCGCTATCCACCCGAGCGCTTCGGGCATGGGCACCTGAAGCAACGACCGTTGTCCGGACTCCGTCAGGCAGCCTGCGCGGCACGGTGGAGAACGGCACCCGCATCTTTCGCGGCATTCCTTTTGCGGAGCCGCCGGTTGGGCCGCTGCGCTTTCGCGCTCCACAGGCGAAGCGGCCCTGGCAGGGCGAGTTGAGTGCGACACGCTTCGGTGCGGAGCCTTTCCAGACTGGAACGCCATCTGTGGCCAAAAGTGAAGACTGCCTGCAACTCAATATCTGGACACCGGAGAAAAGTACCGGCAGCAAGCCGCTCCCCGTCTTCGTTTGGATTCATGGAGGCGGCTTCACTGGCGGCCGCGCCTTCGACCCGGTGACCGACGGCGAGGTCTTCGCGCGCGAGGGCATCGTCTGTGTCACCCTTGCCTATCGGCTCGGCGTTTTCGGCTTTCTGGATGTGTGTCCTCTCTTGGGCGACGCGTATCGAGGCTCCGCGAACAACGCTCTGCGCGACTTGATCCTGGCGCTCAAATGGGTGCAGCAAAACATTGGCGCATTCGGGGGTGATGCCTCGCGCGTGACCATCGGCGGCGAGTCTGCCGGGGCCAAGCTGTGCGACATCCTCATGGGCACGCCGGCGGCAGAGACGCTCTTTCATCAGGTGATCTCAGAGAGCGGAGGCGCGGAGCGCGTGTGGCCGCTGCAGAACAGCGCGGCCGTGGCGAACGGCTTTGCCGCAACATGGAAGGCAGCAACCGGCGGTGATGCCGCATTAATGCGAGGTGCCGATCCAGCGAAGCTGATTGAGGTGCAGCAGCGCTTTATCGAACAATGGCCGCAGCACTTTCCGCTCCGCTGCGAACTTGACGGCGACCTGCTGAAGCAGCTCCCGGTGCAGATGATCGCCGCGGGCAGCACACGTGGCAAGCGGCTTCTGCTGGGCACGAAC
>CALMAP010000369.1:2311-2616 GCA_937859825.1 uncultured Terriglobus sp.
CTCTTCGTAGGCCCACATCCGTCGAAGAACGCAACCGCCGCCGATCTGGGCAATATGCCGGTCAACCAGTTCGCGTCCATCTACGACCAATACGCGCGCCTGTACCCGGACCTCACCGTCGAGCAGCGTCGCATTCGCGCACTCACGGCAGAGGAGTACTGGATCCCCAGCATGCGGGTGGCCGCCGCCCACGCGCAAAATGGCGGCGACACTTACGTCTACCGGCTCGACTTTGCGGAGAGCAGCGGCCGTCTGAAAGACTTTGCCTACCACTCGCTGGACATCGGTCTGGGGTGGGACAAGCC
>CALMAP010000370.1 GCA_937859825.1 uncultured Terriglobus sp.
GGTTCAGGAGCAGCGAAATGTTTTCTCAAATCAACAATGCACTTCTCGATTCGTTCCAAAGGGTGCTCACGAAACTCGCGGTCTTTCTGCCCGGGGTACTGGCACTGGTGGTTGCGATTGCCGTCTTTGCGCTGATCGGCGCAGGCGCGGCCTGGGTGCTGCGCAAGCTGCTCACGCGCATCAAATTCGACGAGCGCACCAACGCGCAGAACGCCGCGGGTGTCTCCGACTGGTCGCCCTCGCACTCTCCTACCCTGCTGGTCGCGCGTGTTGCCTTCTGGGCGTTTGTGCTGCTGGGTGTTGTGGTCGGCATCTCCGCGTATGACGCGGCATCCGGCACATTCGACCTCGCACCGTTTCTGCTTCCCTATCTTGTACACGGCGTGGGCGCTTTCATCATCGCTGTCGTCGGTGTGCTCGTCGCGCGGTATCTTTCCCGCTCCCTGCTCATCAACCTGGCGAACGCCCGCGTGCAGTATGCCCGGGCTCTCTCACTGGGCGTGAAGTATCTGGTCTACGTGTTCACCTTTGCAATGGTGCTGGACCATCTCGGCATCGGTGGAATGATCGTGGAACTTGGCTTCGGTATCCTCTTCGGAGGCATGGTGCTTACGCTTTCCCTGGCCGTGGGGCTGGGTTCGCGCGACATTGTCGCCCGCTCGATCGAACGCACGGCAGATCGTGCGACCCCAATCGACCAGGCGCAGCGGACCGGCGCACCCGATACTCCACGGAGCTTGCGGCACTTTTAACACGCTGCGGGCGTTTTGCCCTTCTTCGTATAATCGGCGGAATGACTGAGGCTGCGATTTACGAAGAACTTACGCGCATTGCCCGCGATCTGTTCGACGACGAAAACCTGGTGCTTACGCCGGAACTTTCCGCGAAAGACGTTCCGCAGTGGGACAGCTTCAACCACATCAACCTAATCGTTTCGGTCGAAGAGCGATTCGGCATCAAGTTCCAGACTGCGGAACTGGAGACCATGCAGAACGTGGGGCATCTGGCCGGCCTGGTCGAGAAGAAGCTCGCACAGAAATCCGCCTGACCATTTCACACGGCTGCAACTTTGCTATGCTTGGTGAAATTTCCCGCATGGCAGCCCCTGCTTCCAACCAGATCGTCGGCACGCCCGTTCTTCGGAAAGAAGGCGTCGCCAAGGTGCGGGGTAGCGCCCAGTATGTAGATGACCTGGAACTGCCTGAAATGCTGCATGGTGCTACGGTGCGCTCAACCATTGCCCGCGGCCGTATTCGCTCCATCACCTTCGATCCATCGATCGCGTGGGGCGAGTACATCATCGTCACGTCGCGCGATATCCCCGGCAAGAACACCATCGTTCACCTGTTCGAGGACCACCTTTGCCTTGCGGACGACCTCGTTTCCCACGTAGCCGAACCGATCCTGCTGCTTGCCCATGCGGACAAGGCAAAGCTGCCCGCTGCGGCCGCCGCCGTAAAGATCGAGTATGAGCCGCTGCCGGCCGTCTTCACCATTGAAGAGAGTGAGTCCCGACAGACCGCGATCTGGGGCGAGGACAACACCTTTAAAACCTACCTGATGGAAAAGGGCGACCCTGATTCCGTGTGGGCGACTGCCGACTACATCGTGGAAGGCGAGTACACCACGGGAGCACAGGAGCAGCTTTACATCGAGAACAACGGCTGCATCGCCGAGTGGAGCGACACCGAAGGCGTCACCGTGTATGGGTCGATGCAGTGCCCCTACTACCTGCATCACGCATTGATGCTCGCTTTCGATCTGCCCGCCGATAAATGCCGCGTAGTGCAGACCGAAACAGGCGGTGCCTTCGGCGGCAAGGAAGATTTCCCTTCAGTGATCGGCACGCACGCTGCACTGCTTGCAAAGAAAAGCGGCCGGCCCGTCAAGATTATCTACGACCGCGGCGAGGACATGGCCTCGACCACCAAGCGACATCCTTCGCGTACGCGCCATCGCACAGCAGTCAGCAAAGACGGTAAGCTGCTTGGCGCGGAAATCGAATTTGCCATCGACGGTGGCGCGTACTGCACGTTGTCCCCGGTCGTGCTCTCACGCGGCACGATCCACGCGGGCGGATGTTATTTCTGGCCGAACCTGCGGGTGCGCTCAAAGGCGATGGCGACCAACATCCCGCCCCATGGCGCCTTTCGCGGCTTTGGCGCGCCGCAATCGCTCTTCGCGCTGGAGCGCCACATGGACAAGATTGCCCGTGTTGTCGGCATCAGCGGCGAGGAGCTGCGCCGGCGGAACTTCCTTCATCCCGGCAACCACACCGCCACCGGCCAGCTTGTTGCCGACCCCATCGACATGAACGCAATGCTGGACCGCGTTCTGTCCGCAAGCGACTTTCATGCCAAACAGGCACGCTTCGTAGAGACGAACCGCCGCTCGCCTATCCAGCGTGGCGTGGGCCTCGCCAGCTTCATGCACGGTGCGGGGTTCACTGGCTCCGGCGAGCGACGGCTGAACTCGCTGGTGAAGCTAGAGGCCGATGCGCAGGGCCGCATCGTGCTTCTGGTCTCGTCCGCGGAGTTCGGCCAAGGGACGAACACGATTCTCTGCCAGGTGGCGGCGCAGGCCCTGCAGATTCCTTATGAGCAGGTTCTGATCGCACAGCCTGACACGCACCGCGTGCCGAACAGCGGCCCCACTGTCGCTTCGCGCACAGCGATGATCGTGGGCAAGCTGGTGCAGACCGCGTGTGAAAACCTGCTGGCCACCTTGCGCGAAAGTGGACTGCTTGAAGAGCAGCACAGCGCAGCGCAGTTCTGCCACGCCTGCATCGCGCATCGAGAACAGCATGGAAGCCTGACGGGCGAGGCACGCTACCAGTCACCCGGTGACATTTTCTGGGACGATGACAAGTACAAGGGTGACGCCTACCCCGCGTTCGCATGGGCGCACTATGTGGCCGAGGTCGCTGTGGACACACGCACCTACCAGGCCACATGCGAGGGTTTCTGGGCCATTCAGGAAGTGGGCAAGGTGCTGCATCCCACGCTGGCTGCCGGGCAGATCGAGGGTGGTGTCGCGCAGGGCATCGGCTACGCACTCTATGAGCGGTGCGAGTACAAGGACGGCCACCTGCGCAACAACCAGATGACGAACTACATCATGCCCACGGGCGCGGACCTGCCGCCGATCCACGTGCTTTTCGAGGAGATCCCAAGCATTCACGGAGCCTTCGGTGCGAAAGGCATCGGCGAACTGCCCATGGACGGACCCGCACCGGCAATCCTGAACGCAATCTACAGCGCAATCGGCATCGACTTCGACGCGATCCCCCTGCTGCCGGAAGACATCTTCGCACGCATGATGCGGCAGAGCAGCGGCGGCAGCGAAGACCTGAAACCTGAAGAAGCAGGACCTTACTACAGCAGGTCCGCGCCGCAGGATGAAGGCTTGGAGGTGCCTGCATGAGCATCGTCAGCTTTTCGGTCAATGGGGAACAGCGCACGCTCGATGTACCGCCGATGCGCCGCCTGCTGGACGTGCTGCGCGAAGAACTGCGCCTGACCGGCACAAAAGAAGGCTGCGGCGAAGGTGAGTGCGGATCGTGCTCCATCCTGATGAACGGTGAACTGGTGAACTCCTGCCTCGTTCCCGCTCTGCATGCTGAGGGCGCAACCATCCGCACGGTGGAAGGCATGGCCGACGAAGCACGGCTTCATCCCATTCAGCAGTGTTTTCTAGAGAAAGGCGGGGCGCAGTGCGGCATCTGCACGCCCGGCATGTTGCTGGCCACGGAGCACCTGCTTGCGAAGTATCCCAATCCGACCGACGAGCAGATTCGCGAAGGTCTGGCAGGAAACCTGTGCCGGTGCACCGGGTACATGCGCATCTTTGAGGCGGTGCGGGAAGCTGCATCGCTGCACCCGTCCAAGGCGCAGCTCGCGTGAGGTCGAACGCAGCGGACTACGATCTGGTCGCACCCTCTTCCCTGGCCGAGGTTCTAGCGGCGCTTGCCAGGGCAGAGTGCCAGCCAATTGCGGGCGGCACAGAATTGATGGTGGCATTGTGCGCGGGCAGGTTGCCGGGCAAGCACTTTGTCAGCCTCAATCATCTAAAAGAACTGCGTTACATCGATTCGAGTGATGCGTCCATCGTGCGAATCGGGTCGGGAACGACCTTCCGCGATGTCCGGCAGAGTGATGTGCTTGCGCGGGAGTTTTCACTGCTCACGCGGACCGCGAGTTGGACCGGTTCGATTGCAAACCAGAACCGCGGCACACTTGGCGGCAACATCGCCAACGCGTCACCCGCTGCGGATAACCCGCCTGCCCTTCTCGCTTACCACGCTCATTTGAAATTGGTGAGTACCGCAGGTGAGCGGACCATCGCGTATCGCGACTTCCACGTTGGCTACAAACGCACGGCTCTTGCAC
>CALMAP010000371.1:0-1834 GCA_937859825.1 uncultured Terriglobus sp.
ATGCCCATGAACGAAGAGGTGGAAAGCGTCTCCGAAAACGAGGACGGCACCGTAACCGCCAACCTCGAATCCCGTAAGAAGGTACAGGGCGCGGCGCTGCTCTACGCCGTCGGCCGCCAGGGCAACGTGGACGAGTTGCAACTGGAAAAGATCGGCGTTGCCTCTGACGAACGTGGACGCATCCCGGTGGACAAGGACTTCCGCACCAAGTGCCCGACCGTCTTCGCCGTGGGCGATGTGATCGGCTTCCCCTCCCTCGCATCCGTTTCGATGGAGCAGGGCCGCATCTCCGCCGCGCGTGCTTTTGGCGATGAGACTATCCTCTCCAATCCCAGCTACTACCCCTACGGCATCTGGACCATCCCCGAAATCAGCTTTCTCGGCAAGACCGAAGAGCAGCTCACCGAAGAGGACGTGCCCTACGAGGTCGGCGTGGCCTACTACCGCGAAATCGCCCGTGGCCAGATCCGCGGCGATACGACAGGCCGTTTGAAGCTGATCTTCAACCGGGAAAACCGGTCGATCCTCGGAGTTAACATCATCGGCGAAGGCGCTAGCGAACTGCTCCACATCGGCCAGGCCGTCATGGCCCTCGGCGGCACCGTGGACTACTTTGTGGATACCGTCTTCAACTACCCCACCCTCGCCGAGTGCTACAAAGTGGCCGCCTTCAACGGGCTGAACCGTCTACGGCGGGACTAGCTGAATTTCACTCCAGACACGCAGGCGCAGCTTCGGCTGCGCTTTGGCCTTCTTAACGGTTACACTCGCGCCATGCTTTCTCGACGCTGTCTTGCCGTAGCTGCTCTCGCCCTCTCTTCTGCGCTGTGCGCACAAAACTCTGCCCCGCCCACGATCGCGGACGTACAGGCGTTCCTAACTCGCGCGAACGCCGCGATCCTCACCAGCGGCCAGCAGAGTTCCCACGCGGAGTGGCTCGCCGAGACCTACATCAACGAAGACAGCGAGGCCACCACGGCACTGTTGAACGCGCAGAGCTCCACGCTGCGCCTCCAGTTGATTGCGGAGAGCCACAAGTTCGACAAGCTCGATCTGCCCAGGGACATGCGCCGCCAGATTATGCTGCTGCAGGTGAACGCCGAACCGGCACCCCACGACCCTGCGCTGCTGAATGAAGGCACACAGCTTGGCGCACAGCTTACCGGTATGTACGGCAAGGGCAAATACTGCCCCGTGGACGCCTCCAGTCCCGTGCTGCAGGCGGGCAAGTGCTACGGCATCGACGAAATCTCGAACCGTATGGCCGTTTCGCGCGACCCGAAAGAACTGGCCGCGCTGTGGACGGGTTGGCACAGCATCGGCGCTCCCATGCGTGACAAGTACGCGCGTTTCATCCAGTTGCAGAACACCGGTGCAAGCGAGCTTGGCTACCACGATGCGGGGGAGCTATGGCGGGCTCGCTACGACATGACGCCCGCGCAGTTCTCCGCAGAACTGGACCGCACGTGGACGCAGCTTGAGCCGCTCTACCGCGAGTTGCACACTTACGTGCGCAACCGCCTCATCGCGAAGTACGGGGCGGCGGCGGATCGCAAGGATGGCCTGATTCCCGCGCAGTTGCTAGGCAACATGTGGGCGCAGGAGTGGGGCAACATTTACGACGTGGTTGCGCCGACAGACCCGAAGCTGAACCAGTTCAAACCGGTCGATCTACAAGGCGCGCTGGGCCACCAGCTTGCGCTCAAGTACCCCGAAGCAGGGCGCATTCTGATTCGAGACTGCGATGACGTGCGCGACGGCTCGGTGGAGTTGTGCCGTGCCAGTGGACCGGGTAGCGACCTGTTTCATGCGTCGCAGCTCGCAGCGGCCAAAG
>CALMAP010000371.1:1844-5234 GCA_937859825.1 uncultured Terriglobus sp.
AGGCATGGTGCATTACGGCGAGAACTTTTTCACCTCGCGCGGCTTCAAGCCGCTGCCGCAAACGTTCTGGCAGCGCTCGCAATTCGTGCACCCGCGCGACCGCGACGTGGTTTGCCATGCTTCGGCATGGGATCTGGATTCCGTGGAAGACCTTCGCGTGAAGATGTGCATTGAGGTCAACGCGGACTACTTCACCACGGTGCACCATGAGCTTGGTCACAACTTCTACCAGCGCGCCTACAACAAGCAGTTGCCGCTCTTTCGCGACGGTGCGAATGACGGCTTCCACGAAGCCATCGGCGACGCCGTCGCGCTCAGCATCACGCCTGCTTATCTGAAGCAGTTAGGGCTTACCGACAGCGAGCCGC
Source organism: uncultured Terriglobus sp. (assembly GCA_937859825.1). GTDB lineage: Bacteria > Acidobacteriota > Terriglobia > Terriglobales > Acidobacteriaceae > Terriglobus. Next base: position 2,213 of record CALMAP010000371.1, read on the forward strand.
CCGCCGAGGCGGACATCCCACTGCAGCTTCGCACCGCGCTCGACAAGATCGCATTTCTTCCCTTCGCCCTCGCGCTGGACACGTGGCGTTGGCAGGTCTTCAGCGGCCAGATCAAGCCGGCGGACTACAACAAGGCGTGGTGGGCGCTGCGGGCGAAGTACCAGGGCGTAGCCCCGCCAGTTAATCGGACGGAGGCAGATTTCGACGCCGGTGCGAAAAACCACATCCCCACCAATGTGCCGTATGCACGCTACTTTCTCGCGCGCATCTACCAGTTCCAGTTCTTCAAGGCCATGTGCGACGCCAGCGGATACCACGGCCCGTTGAACCGGTGTTCGTTCTATGGGTCCAAAGCCGCTGGAGACAAGCTGAATACGATGCTTGAGGTGGGCGAGAGCCGCCCCTGGCAACAGACGCTGAAGCAAATGACAGGCACCGACCACCTGGATGCGCAGCCCATGCTGGATTACTTCGCGCCGCTGTATGCGTGGCTCAAAAAGCAGAACGCGGTGAAGTAAGTTCAGAACATAAGAGCGTCCGCAAGTTCGCGGAGTTCCCGCTAAGTTCATTGCGAACTCTGCGGGAATCTCGCGTACTTTGCAGACGCTCTTGCAGTTAGAAGATAATCTTGCCCGCGAACTGCACGTTGAACGGCTCACCCGGCCCGATGCCGGTTGCGCTGCCCGAGTTGCGTGTCGCAGTGCTGCGACCGAAGCTGCCCGAATTAAAAGTAGCAGTTGGATTCGCAAGGTTGATGCGGTTGAAGATATTAAACATCTCCGCACGCAGTTGGAGATTCACGCCCTCGTGCAGTTGCGTGTTCTTTACAAGCGAAGCGTCCACCGTGAAAAATCCCGGTCCGCGAAAAGCGTTACGGTGTGAGTTGCCGAAGGTGCCCAAGTCTGGCAATGCCAGCGGCGAAGAAGCTGCAGGCAACAGGAACTGCGCATACGGCGAACCGGACGACGGCGTGATGATTGCGCTGGACTGCTTGTAAGGCAGGTTAGGTAGCAGTACATTCACGCGGTCCTGACCTTCCGCCGTGCCGCTGCGATTGGAACCTGCTTTGATGGAAAATGGCGTTCCCGTAAAGGCGGTGATGAAGGAGTTTCCCTGCCATCCTTTGGTCAGCAGGCTGAAGCGGTGGCCGATCTGCGGTGCTTCATAGACGATGTAGCCGTTGAAGGTGCTGCGCACGTCGAAATCAGCGTCCCCATACTCTGCATCCAGATTGGCAGAGTCCTGCGGAGCGAGTCCACGCGTGCTGGAGATGACATCCATCGCATGGCCCCACGTGTAAGAAGCCTGGCCGGTAAGACCGTGGAAGTTACTGGTTTTTATGGAAGCCTGGGCCGAGTTGTAATTGGAGTAACCGCGGCTCTGAACTTCATTTACAGCCGCGATGATGGTCCGGTTTGCGATGCGCGCATCCGTATAAAAAGGCCGCCGGGTCTGCGTTGCCGCGGTGGAAGTCGTGATGCCCGGTCGAGCCTGGTTGATGTCGCTCAGGTTGAAGAGGCGCTGCCCGACAGCACCCACATAGCCGAGTGTAAAGATGGTGTTGCGGCTCATCTGGATTTCAGTATTTACGCCGAAGTTGTGGGAACGCGCGGTCTGGAAATCCCGATTCACCGTGGCCAGGCCGTAGACCGAAGGAGCACCCGCGCTGCCGTCGAACGGGTTTACGCCCGTTTGCCACTGGTAATAAGTTGGGCTCACGGTGCGCACTGGCGTCGGGCCGGTGTAATTGGCCTGCACGCCCACCGCTCCGCCATTCCCCGGACGATTGTCGAAAAAGCCGTTGAAATTGGGAGCGTCGTAGTAGAGGCCCCAGTTCGCGCGCAGGACCATGCGTGGGTTTACTGATGTGGTGACGCCGACACGCGGAGAGAAATTGAACTTACTCGCATTGAACAACGCTGGCTTGCCGCTGTTACCCACAAGGACCAGGCCGAAATTGTCTGCGCCGGAGTCGCCTGGACGGAAGTCGGAGAGCGTTCCAGTCGAACTGAGCGGGCCGTTGTACTCATAGCGAAGCCCAACGTTCAGCGTGGTGGTCGGCGTGATCTGGTATTGGTCCTGCGCAAAGCCTGCCATCACATTTTGGTAGATGTCGCGGCGCAGAAAGCCCTGTACGAACGAGGAAGAAGCGACATACCCAGCGAGAAAGTCGGCGAGTGCACGCACCTCACCGCCGCCGTAAGTGGAATCGGTTGTGTAAGCCGTGGCACCCGCGGGCAGTGGAATATTGGCGCTAGCCGTTCCGTCAAAGGTAAAGGTGCCGCGTACGTTGCGCTGGTACTGCAGGTCCATGTAGTTGCGCCGGAACTCGCCGCCGAAGCGCAGTTGGTGCCGTCCGCGCACCCAGGTCACCGTATCGGTTACATGACCCGTGTAGTCTTTGCGGCCAACGGGCTGTGTCGCGCCCGTCTGGTCGAAGATGTTCATGTTGATCGTAGGCGCACCGAACAAATTCGGATTGGTCACGCCGGTGTTCAGTCCCAGCGCCGGGATGTTCTGGTTGTGCACCACATCATTAAAGGTCTGGTTAAAAATGCCGGTCGCGGCAAGCGCCTGGTTAGAAATGTGGTCCGTAACAGCCCAGTTGTGCGACAGCGAGAAGTTCTGCGTAATGTCCGGAGCGACCTCGTAGTACGGATACACATAGCTGCCCACCGGTGCAATCTGGCGGCCAGTGCCTACAAACGCCTGCAGGCGCAGCGACTGGCGCGAGGTCAGCTGGTACGTAAGGTTGCCGATCGCATTATCGGAGTAGCCCACCTGCGGCGTCTGTTCCAGGTAGTTGCCGCTGGTGGCCGCATAGCCCGGTGCATTGCCCAGAGGCCAAAGCGACAACAGGCGTATTGACAGTGGATTGACGGCAAGTCCATGTCTGTTCAGCAGGCTGGTTGCAGCAGTCACGTAAGAAGCTACGGGTTCTGTAGCGGGTGAGGTGCTCTGGATTACGAACTTCTGCCGTTCGTAATTCGCGAAGTAGAAGAGCTTGTCCTTGATGATCGGG
>CALMAP010000372.1:0-10793 GCA_937859825.1 uncultured Terriglobus sp.
CCTGTTCCAACGCGTCCTCCGCAGTGACAAGACCCACGGTGGAACCAAATTCATCCACCACGATGGCCATCTGTCGGCGGCGCTCCTGGAATTCTTGAAGAAGGTCGACAGCCAGCTTCGTCTCAGGCACTACAATTGCATCGCGCATGATCGTGCGCAGTTGCAGCGATGTATTTCCGTACGCGGCTGGCAAACGACTGTCACGGCGATAGTGCATCAGGCGAGATACATCCTTGGAGTAAACAATGCCGAGAATGTGCTCCGCGCCCAGAGCCGGATCGTAGACGGGTACGCGAGAGTGCTGCTCTTCAATGATGCGGGCCGAGGCAAACTCTACCGGCATGTCCGCAGGAAGGCAGAACATTCTGCCACGTGGCGTCATGATCTCTCGCACCGTCACATGGTTCAGGTCGATCGCGCGATGAATGAGCCGCTCCTGAAACTCAGGCAACATACCGTTTTCACGGGTCGCGGTTGCTACAAGTTTAATCTCCTCTGGAGAATGCACTTCGCTTGTCTCGGAACGCAGGGGAGCGCGAAAAAGCCTCAACGCCAACGCCGTGGACTTCTTCAGTAAACGAACTGCCGGCCGCGTGATACGCAGGAATACATCCATAGGCGCGGCAACGGCGCATGCAATGCGTTCCCCACGTTGCAGCGAAAGGGATTTCGGTACTTGCTCACCGAGGACCCCCTCTAGAAATGTGATCAGAAAGCACGCAGTGGCCACGCCCCCCCGGGGGGCGACCGCAGCATCATGCAGACGAAGCTGGGGAATAACCTGGAGCGCACCCGAGCGATGGATAGCATCTTCAAGAAGATGGGCGACTGCCTGCTCTCCCAGCCATCCGAGCGCGAGTGAGCACAGGGTGACCCCGAGCTGATTCGCTGCGAGAAAATCGTCGATCTCCCGCTTGAGCTTGAGCGCCGTGAGGGCACCGGGACGACCCAGAGTGACCATTTGCTCAAGCCTGGTCTCCCGCACAGACACGATGGCGAACTCTGCCGCTACAAAAAACGCAGTGGCCAGTATCAGCACAGCGACCGTGAGAAGACGGATCAGAGCCCATTCGAGCATAGATGCAGTGTAATTAGCACAGGCAAAAGGCCCGGAGCGCTCCGGGCCTTTGTCAACATTTGCTTTGTTCAGGCGCTTACGGTGGAGAGCACCTTGGTCACGCTCTTGTCAATCGTGTCTTTAGGAACGAAGCCCACAATCTGATCGGCCACCTTGCCGTCTTTAAAAATGAGTAGCGCTGGGATGCCGCGGATGCCATAACGTCCAGGAGTGGCATTGTTGCGATCCACGTCCATTTTCATAACCTTCAGCTTGCCGTCGTACTCTGCGGCAACTTGGTCGACTACGGGAGCAAGTGCACGGCACGGTCCACACCATGCTGCCCAGAAATCGACAAGCACTGGGGTGTCACTCTTAAGCACCGCCTGCTCAAAGTTCGCGTCGTCTACCTCTGTGACAAACTGTCCTGCCATAATCTCTTCCTCTTTCTTCCCTCAGCCGGGCTGGGAGAAGCGGCCTGACGCCGCACATAAGGATAGATGCTTCCGCCCAAAAAGAGTTTCACCGCCGAAAGACTCCACGAGCATCGTGGTGCCTCTTAAGAAGAAGGGTGCGCTAAACTCGTCGCGATGGAACCGCAAAGCCTTGCGCCGCATTCCGATGGACGCCCAACGGTCTCCGTTGCAATGATCGCCACAAACGAGGAGAAGAACCTGCCGCGCACGCTCGCAGCGCTCTCCTGGGTCGACCAGATTGTGATTGTCGATTCCGGCTCGATCGACCGAACCCCGGAAATCGCGCTTGAGTTCGGTGTGGAACATAGCTTCAACCGGGACTTTCGAGGACACGCTGAGCAGAAAAACGTTGCCATCGCACGATGTCAAGGGGACTGGATCCTCCTCCTGGATGGGGATGAAGTGGTCACGCCCGAACTAGCCGATGAGATTCTGAACGCGCTAAAGGACACCAGCCACGAAGCGTTCTGGATACCGCGCCTTAACATTTTTCTGACGCGCTGGATGCGCCACGGCGGCCTCTTTCCCGACGAAAAGCTTCGCCTCTTTAAACGCGGCGTGGCGATGGTTGACGAGTCAATCGGACCACACGGCACTCCTCAATACAACCGCGACAAAGGCACGCTGAAGAATCACCTGCTGCACTACGGCTACCCCGACTTCGCCATGTACCTCGACCACATGAACGAGTACTCCACGGGCACAGTAGCAGCACTGACCCGCCGGACTGCTACCCAGTCCTCAGCCTTCCTGCTCCTGCAGTCCTTCGCCAATCCCCTGTTCGGCTTCATGAAAAACTACATCTTCCGGCTGGGTTTTCTCGACGGTGCCGAGGGCCTGATTTTTCACTGGAACCATGCCGTGTACGTTCACTGGAAGTACGTAAAGGTATGGGAACATCGCAAAAGACAAGCCTCCGCAGCCCCAAGCGAGAGCTCATAACCTAAAGAACTGGTGCTTAACATCAGCAATCGTCGGGAGGGACAGAACAGCTTGCTAGAATAGAACATAAGCCGGGATGGCGGAACTGGCAGACGCAGCGGACTCAAAATCCGCCGAGGGCAACCTCGTGGGGGTTCGACCCCCCCTCCCGGCACCAACAAACGAAGACTTACGTCGATTTTGCCTCTCAAAATTTTGAGAGGCAAATGTGTTGGCGGCTCTTGAACTCTCCCGCAACACAGGTCTTGATCTTAGGCGCTGGCCCGACAGGAATGACCGCGGCAATGGAACTCACGCGATTGAATGTTCCCGTGCAGATTGTGGAACGTGAGTCGAGGTCGGCAACACTTCTCGCGCGATTGGTGTGCAGGTCCGCAGTCCTGCTGCGTCAGAGAGACAGCCTTTCTAACCAAACACGCTTCTGATCCGTGACATCAGACCGGCTGCTGTTCGTGCCGGGATCTCAAAGCCGGTCGGCTGGCACACCTTCCGTCGCAGCTTCGCAATCCTGCTGCAGTCACCAGTTGGAGATATGAAGGTAACCCAGGAACTGATGGGTCATGCGTCACCTGTGATGACATTAGGAACGTAAGCACAGGCGGTGACAGCGGACAAGCGCGAAGGACAGGCGGCAATAGCCGCCCTTCTGAATGCAAATCCGCTTAACGGCCCCGAATGGCCCCACGCCGCCTGAGTTTGGCCCCAGATTCTGCTCGTAAATTTTCATTTTGTTGGTGGGCACAGCAGGATTCGAAACTACGACTTCCACCGTGTGAAGGTGGCACTCTACCGCTGAGTTATGCGCCCGAAATAGCCGCTTTGGCCAAAAGAATTGTTAGCCATGGGCATAAAGCATTGCCAGAATAGCATAGCTGCGCGAGCGGCCTTAACGGCTCCGCTGGATGCTACATCACACGCAGCGATACGATGGGTCCGTGAAATGTCTGCATCAGAGCTAAGGCCGCTCTGAAGTTGGCCAGGACTGGGTTGTGGTGGAGCACGCGGCACCCACTGATGTGGCCACTCGATGACAGCACTTGGGCGGAAAATCGCGAATGAACGACAGGAACCTGAAAGATCGTGATCACGCGCTGGCCCGACCGACGGGACCTGATGAACCTGTCGACCCAACAGACAGGCGTGGATCGATCAAAACCAAAAAAGATGAAGGCGCGGAGGAGGCCCCAAGCAACGATGTCGTTGCCGAGACCGGGATTGGGGACGGAGATACCGTGTTAGGCTCCGCGCAACAAACAGACACGGATGGGGTTTCATCAAGCGAGGTCGAAGAAGACATGGCCACGTTCGCGCTTCACCCCGGAATGCTCCAGGATGTTGAAACGGTAGCTCCTCGGCAGGCTGCTCACATTGCAGACCGGCTGACAGAAGGCGGCGATGCAGAGTTGATGTTGCGCCTTAAGGCCGGTGATCTGGACTGCTTCGAAATGCTGATGAACAAGTACCGGCGGCAGATGGTTCACTTTATGTACCGTATGGTTCATAACCAGGCTGTGGCGGAAGAAATGGCGCAGGAGGTTTTCCTTCGGGTATACCGCGCCAGGGAGACCTACCGGGCAGAGGCCAAGTTCACGACCTGGCTTTATAGGATTGCGACCAACCTGGCCGTGAACCATGCCCTTGACACGAAGAACGAACGGCTTGCGGCGAAGCTGCAGCTGGACGCTCCAGATAGTGAGAGCGGCAGCATGCCGGACGTGGCGGATACCCGCTCGACAGTAGAAGCGGAGATGCTGCGGCAAGAGCGGATGAACGCCATTAGGCTGCATGTGTTGGCACTGCCGGAGCGGCAGCGCATGGCAGTGCTGATGCACAAGTATCAGGAAATGGATTACAAGCAGATCGGTTCTGTGCTCAAGTTGAGTGAGTCGGCGACCAAATCGCTTCTCTTCCGCGCGTATCAGACGCTGCGCGACAAGCTGAAGGATTTTGTATAAGTGCAGTTGCTGGCTGAATTTCTTCCAGCCGGTATTCGAGATTTGATTAAGATTCTAGGAAAGGGCGTGTGTCATGGCAGGCACAGTTGAGAAAGTTTCAGACGAACAGGCAATGCGTGACGTGATGGCGCTGCTGGATGGATGGCAGGTACCTGAGCCGTCTCCCTGGTTCGACTCCAGGATGATGGCGCGGTTCCGTGAAGAAAAGGAACAGGCGCCTCAAGGTTTTTTTGCGCGGATACGCGATCGGTTTCTGTTTAGCAGTGCGATGCAGTACAAGCCGCTGCTTGCTGGCGCGATGGCGCTGCTGCTTGTAGCGGGCGGGGGTAGTTACCTTGAAACCAGCTATCTGCATTCCTCCCGGGCAGCCTCGGTGTCGGCCACTGTGCAGGACCTGCAGGTCCTCGATAACAACGATCAGGCAATCCAGCAGATGGATCAGTTGCTGGATAGCGCGGATGACAATAATCAATCGTAAGACCCTGCACCAGATTGTGAGTATACTGTTCCACTTTGCGCACATGCGCGCCGTTTCAATGTTGCTGCCATGACTTTCCTTTTTCCATTCCGGTGCTACGGACCGCGCACGGCAATGTGCAGGCGTTCCCTATGGAGCACGGTTCGCGGCTGCCTGCTTGTGGCCTCCCTAGGTTTGCCGGGAATGGCGCAGAGCAGGTTCGGAGCTCCCCCACAGCCGCCGAACCGCAATGCTTCTCCGCCTTCCGGCAGTGGAATGGGTCGCATGCAGTCTGGAGCCGCGGCACCGCTAGAACCCCGTAGAGGAGCCGTACAAAATTTCTGGCAGAACCAGCGGCAGAACGCCGGACCGAGTGCAACACGTGGCGAACATCTCGATCAGTGGATGCAGCGGCATAATCAGTTGAATTCTCAACAACAGCAGCGCGCCTTGCAGCAGGAACCTGGCTTCAACCAACTGCCCCGGGATACGCAACAACGCATGATGAACCGCCTTGACCGGCTGAACAGCATGCCCCCGCAGCAGCGCGAGCGGGTGCTGCAGCGAAGCGAACAGATGGAGCGACTCACGCCCGACCAGCGCGGGCAGGTGCGCGGTGCCATGGGGCAGCTTGGAGCCCTCTCACAAGACCGCCGCCGCATGGTGGCAAGGTCTTTTCGAGAGCTGCGGAACCTGCCTCCGCAGCAGAGGAATCAGATTCTCAACTCGCCGGAGTACCGTCAGCAATTCTCGGATGAGGAGCGGGGGACTCTTGGAAATCTGCTCTCTGTTGGCCCGATGTTGCCGCCGCAGTAGTGCTCCATTCCTTGACGGCGACCGTAGCACCCTGTACCTTGCTCACATGAAGACCGTGCGAAACGCCTGTTGTCGCCGCCGCTGCACACTGTAGCTGGATACCGGTCTCCTTCCTACCACCTGCACCCGTCCGTTTCGTTCCGTGCAGAACGAGTCCCTGCCGTGTCTCATGTACTCCTAACCTGTTCGAGGAATGCGTATGCGTCCGTTTTTTCTGTCCCTCGTGCTGCTCTCAACAGTGCTTCCCACCGCTTCAGCCATTGGTCAGAGACAAGCGGCCGTCTCACGGCATTGGATTGGCACAGCCGAGATCCGCGGCAAGCAGCTCCCGGTTGAATTGAATCTGGCGAGACCGTCGCGGGGGAATGCGATCTCGGGCAGCTTCGTTAATGGCGATGAACTCTCTACCTCCAGCAGCGGTTCACTCGAAGCAACGCACCTCACCTTGAACTTCGACTACTTCGCTCGAAAGCTGGAAGGAGAGCTCACGAAAGGCAACTTCACCGGGACCTTCGCCGGCACGAGCGGCACTCCTTCCAAGGTGGTATTGCATGCTGATCGTGACGGCAAGCCGGCGACCCGATTTGTCGCCGCCAGAATGGCAACAAAGTCATCCACCATCAACGGCGATTGGGAGATCGCCGTCAAGTCGCCCAAAGGCGAGTCCGCGTGGACCTTGCGGGTCACACCTTTTGGCGGGAGCGGTGAAGTAAATGCAGTGATACTTCGGATCGACGGTGACACGGGTGGTTTGTACGGCGGCCTTCACGCGGACACGGGGGAGTACCTGGTCAGCCGCTTTGCGGCCTCAGGGGCGACACTCTATTCCTTGAAGCCACTCGCTGATGGCACCCTGCAGGTTACGAATCTGCTGCGTGATGGGCAACAGTGGATAGCACGCCGCGTGAACGTGGCCCGACAGGAAAAGCTCGCGGAGCCTACCAAGGCCACCGAGCAGACTTCCGTCACTGACCCCACAAAGCCGTTTCTGTTCTCTGCTCCGAACCTTGCGGGCGAACCGGTGGCCAGCACCGATGCTCAGCTCCAAGGCAAGGTGCGGATCGTTGCAATCGGCGGAAGCTGGTGCCCCAACTGCCACGATGAGGCTCCTTTCCTGGTGGAGTTGTATAACCGTTTCCACACGCAAGGCCTTGAAATCGTAAACCTGTCTTTCGAGGAAGAGACGCAGATGAAAGACCCGCAGCGGCTTCGTGCATTTGTCGCAAAGTACCGGATCCCATATACGGTCCTGCTTGCAGGCACGCCGGAGCAGCTTGCTGAGAAGGTGCCCCAGGGCAAGAATCTGAACTGCTGGCCGACCTCTTTCTTCATCGGGCGTGACGGCCTTGTCAAGGAGACGCACGCGGGCTTCTCCGGTCCTGCAACGGGAGAGTCGTATGTAGAACTTAAAGCGGAAACCACGGCACTGGTGCAGCGACTGCTAAATGAAAAGCCTTAGGTATCTGTAGCTCCGGTTAATTCTTGAAGAGATTTTTCAAAATAAAGATGACGTTGGCTGGCCGTTCAGCGAGGCGGCGCATGAAGTAGGGATACCAGTCTGTGCCGAACGGGAGATAAATCCGCACGCGATACCCTCGTCGCAGGAGTTCACGCTGAAGATCGCGCCGGACGCCAAACAGCATCTGAAATTCGAATGCATCACGCGAGATTCCGCGGTTTTTCACGAATGCTTCGGTCGCCTCGACCATCTTCTCGTCGTGCGTGGCGATGCCGCAGTAGACGCCTGACCTGACCATGCGTTCCGCAAGCTTTACATAGTTCGCGTCCACATCGTCCTTCTTTGGAAAGGCATGCTCCGGGCCCTCTTTGTAGGCGCCTTTACAGAGGCGGATGCGAATTCCCTGCTTCAGCAGGCGCTCCGTGTCCTCCGCGGTTCGGTACAGGTAGGACTGAAGCACTGTTCCCACCGCACCCGGATGCTGCTGGTGGAGGTGCTCGGTCAGGCGTAGGGTCTGCTCAGTGTAGGGTGTACCTTCCATATCGACGCGGACGAAGTTGCCGAGCCGGGCCGCATGCGTGACGATCTCACCGGTGATGCTCTCGCCCAGCGCCGCGGACACATCCATCCCGACGCCGGTCAGCTTTACCGAGACATTTGCATTCAAGGCTGCTTCAGCGATGCGGTCAAGCAGCAGGTGGTAGATCTCAGCAGCGGCACGTGCTGCCTGCTCCGTACCAACACTTTCCCCCAGGGAATCGAGCGAGACGCTGAAGCCTTCTTTGTTTAACTCCGCTGTGCGCGCGATGGCATCGTCAAGCGTTGTGCCTGCAACAAATCTGCCGGAAAGTTTGCGGCCCGGCCCGGTGTCTTCCAGAACGTTGCGTAGAGTTCGGTTACGAGAGAGGGCAATCAACAGCGAGCGCATCATGTGCAGCCAGTGTATGACGGTCTGAGAGTGACTTGCTTAACGCACAGGATCGTGGAGCGTAACCTGTTCGCTTCTTACTTGCGGAGTGACCATTCCGCTGGTATCTGCCATTGCTGCAATCGCAGCCTCGTATCGCCCGAGAAGACTGTTCGAGCGGATGGTCGCCATCTCCTCCAGCATCTTGGCTCCGTCGCGAAGATAGCTGATCTTGGAACGTTCGTCGTGTCCCCAGGACACCGCGACCTCGACAATGCGAAAGCCGATTCGGCGCGCGATGAACAAAAGCTCGGGATCGAAGCCCCAGCGCTCAACGCGCTGCAAGCGAAAGATCACCTGGGCCGCATCACGGCGAAAGGCTTTGAACCCGCATTGGGTATCTGCATACGGCAGGTTCATCACGGCCCGGGTAACGGCGTTGAAGCAGCGCCCGAAAAAGCGGCGATAAAACGGCTGGTGCTGGGTTTGGCGGCTACGGTCGAGCCACCGAGAGCCGATCGCAACATCCGCGCCCTCACGCAGTGCTTGAAACAGACGCTCTGCTTCCTCAATAGGGGCGGAAAGGTCGGCATCGGTAAACATCACCATCTCACCCCTCGCCTGCAGAATGCCATTGCGTACCGAGTACCCCTTGCCTCGATTTCCCGGATTTTGAATCAGGTGTAACTCCGGATGCGTCTCCATGAAGCGATGGACAATTGCCGTGGTCTCGTCTGCAGAGCCGTCATCCACCACCAGCACCTCTGCGTCCCATCCCGTGGTGTGCACGCACTCCAGCACCCGCTCCAGCGTCACGGTAATGCGCTGTGCCTCGTTATAAGCGGGAATTACGATGCTGATTTCAGGACTCGGCACGTTGCGCTTTCTTGAATTTGACGTTTTGGAACGTGCGGCTGATGCGGCACATTTCACGAATCCAAATTGTATCCGCTTACTTGGACGACGCAACAGCGTGAGTCGCCTCCTGTATTGGCTGGCGGTGCTAAACTCAGGCACGATGACGGAGCCAACGCCGAATTACCCCCCCAGCAACGCCCCCCTGCCACCTTATGGATATGCGCCTGCAGAAAAACGTCGGCGGTCCGCCGGGTTCTGGGTGCTCGTCATTGGCGGCTCGCTTTGTGCAGCGGTGTTGTTGCTGGCAGTGCTCACCTGGGCTGCGGTCAAGAGTATGCGTACCGACACCGAGGGCGGCTCCATTACGGGCTCCGACAATATTGGTGTCATCGAAGTCGATGGCGTTTTGCTTACGACGGATACGCTCGCCCAGCAGCTTCGCAAATTCGGTGACGACGATGATGTGAAAGCGATCATTTTGCACATCAACTCTCCCGGTGGCGGCGCGGCAGTCTCGCAGGAGCTCTATCACGAGGTACTCCGCATCCGGCGCGAGAAGCACAAGAGGATCATCGCCTCGATCGAATCGGTGGGTGCAAGCGGCGCCTATTACATCGCTTCTGCGTGTGACAAAATTTACGCGAATGATGCTTCGGTGGTCGGCTCCATCGGCGTCATCATGGAGTGGACCCAATACGGCGATCTACTACGCTGGGCAAAGCTGAAGCCCGTCGTACTGCACGCAGGCGAACTGAAGGACGCTGGAGATCCCCCCCATGACCTCACACCCAAAGAAGCGGCCTACTTCCAGGGTCTGATTGACAATATGTACGGCCAGTTTGTGCATGACGTTGCGGCTGGCCGGAACCTGCCAGATGCGCGCATTCAGCCGTTGGCAACAGGGCAGGTCTGGACGGGGCAACAGGCAAAAGGGCTGGGTCTGATCGATAAAGAGGGTGGCCTGCGTGTCGCCCTGATGGACACCGCCAAAGATGTGGGAATCAAAGGCGAACCGACGATCAAAAAACCGGCCAAAAAGCGCTCCGGCCTGCTTGCCGCGCTTACCAGCAACGACACCGATAGCCTGCTGCCTACCCCGGCGAAGATTTTGAACCAGTCTCCCGGGTTCTATTTTCTATGGAAGTAGTGAAGGAAGCTTTCCGTCCCAATGCAACTCCGGCAATCTGCAGCGCGTACCTTTTGAGGAGGAGTTTCCATGACCAAGGCAGAACTGGTGGATCAGGTCACCAGCTTGGGTGACCTGACACGGCGAGATGCCGATATCGTGGTCGAAACCATCTTCGATGGCATGATTCAGGCGCTTCGGGAAGGCGACAAGATCGAGATCCGGGGATTCGGTTCCTTCCGCACTCGCCAGAGAAACTCCCGCATCGGTCGAAATCCTAAGACAGGCGACAGGGTCGACGTTCCGGCAAAGCGAGTTCCCTACTTCAAACCGTCTAAAGACTTACGCGATCTCATCAACGCGGCGACCGCATCGAAGTCCGAAGTTTCAGCCCGCCGGGACGCCTAATCCTTACGCGTCCAGCCAGGAACGGAATGCTTCCTTATAGGGCTGCGGTAATGCGCAACGAGACATGGTTCTGTCCACCACAATGTGGGTCGTCTCGCCTGTGCAGAGCAGCACGCCGTCGAGTGCTCGGACGACCTCATAAGCCATCTTGAGCACGGACCCCCGCATGGATCGCAGCCAGGTACGTACCACAAGCTCATCGTCGTAACGAGCCGGGGCTCGATAACGCGCCTGCGCTTTCACCACGGCGATCATGCAGCCGAAGTCCTCTTCCAGACGCTTGTACTCTAAGCCAGCGGACCTCATCAATTCCACCCTGCCTACTTCAAACC
>CALMAP010000372.1:10803-12275 GCA_937859825.1 uncultured Terriglobus sp.
CGTGGTAGACGACGCCCATCTGGTCCGTCTCGGCATACCGCACGCGCAGGCGCGCTTCCGCAACATATGACATAGCGTTAGTGTAAGTAGGCTGTGCTACTCGTCCAGGGGAAGATCTTGCTCAGGCACATGAACACCGACATCGTCGAGCAATTCCTTTTCCTTGCGGCGTGCAGCGAAAGCCCGCAGATAAAGGATTCCCGCTACAAGCAGTGTGGCTGCCGCAAGCACGCCAAGAGGACGCACCCAGAGCGGGTCTGGGACAGCGATACGGCATATTGCCGTGTCGGCAATGTCTGCGCACCTCTGTTGATTACTTTGCCAGTGAATCAGCACAGGTGTACCAAGCAGCGTGGCGAGAACAAGCAGGAGCACGAGGCGGTTACGCATCCAAAAAGAGATGCAGATTGACACGAAGCTGCTGTCTTCGCAGGTCTACTGCCCATCAGGAGAACTCTCGTGCACCCATCTGCCGCCTTGCTTGTGATCGATATGCAGCAGGACTTTTTACCAGGCGGCCGCCTCGCTGTACCGGGCGGCGACATGATCGTGCCGATCGTGAACCGGCTCGCCCGGAAGTTCGAACATGTGATCCTCACGCAGGACTGGCATCCTCATGCGCATATTTCCTTCGCCACGACACACGGCAAACGGCCCTTTCTCGACACAGTTGAGGCCAGCTACGGCCGGCAGTCCCTATGGCCGGAACACACCTTGCAAGGTTCCAGCGGTGCGGACTTCGCCGACGGCTTGGACCTGCCGAACGCTGAGATGATCGTCCGCAAGGGCTTTCGTGTAAGCGTGGATTCGTACTCCGCATTTCTGGAGAACGATCACATCACACCGACGGGGCTTGCCGGGTACCTGCGCGAACGCCAACTGTCGCACCTGTACTTATGCGGCCTGGCCTGGGACTATTGCGTCGGGCACAGTGCTCTGGATGCAAGGGAGCTCGGTTTTCAGGTAAGCGTCATCACGGACGCAGTGCGCGGGATCGACGATGAAGCAGTACAAGCCATGACGGAACATTGGCTGGCATCCGGCGTCCACCTCATTTCTTCTGACGAAGTCGAAAGGTCTGGTTAAGCTGACGCGTTTACCAACTTGGTTCTTTTCTGTTTTCTTCAGGATTTGTCGGGTATCAACCGCGATTCCCCCTTGACTGAGAAGCTACCCGGTTGCATTCTAGGCACATCACGGTGTTTCGTTATCGGACATCCTGATATGGGCCTTGCTCTGGTACCCATCCGCTACACAAATTATGGCAACAATGATGGCTCCCGTGGAACAGCGTGAGGTACTACGCTGCGATCACTGTGCGCTGGTGCAGTTCCGTACGGCAAGCAGCCTGTGCCGGAAGTGCCGCAAGCCGCTGGACGTAGAAGAGCCGAAACCGGCTGCCACCGCGCTCTAGCTGCTTCCTTCGCCTGTTGCTGCAGACGAGAACACGTTGCAGGTGGCGAAGGCCGTGC
>CALMAP010000373.1:0-588 GCA_937859825.1 uncultured Terriglobus sp.
GTTCTGCTCACCTGGTACTCCGCCGTTAGGCTGAATTCCTGCAGGAACATGGGTCTGATCTTCATGTCCCACGCACGGATCGTTGTGGTGCAGGGCGTGGCGCTGGTAGTGATGTCGCAGCTCGTGTTCCCGGTGCCAAAACCCTGATTCACTGTATAGAAGCTACCGGGGCCCGCGGCCGACGGTGGTGCGCCCGTGGCGGTAAATGCGTTCTGGAAAGGATAGTTGAAGTTCAGGCGAAGGTTTGCGCCCGTGCCCTCAAAGAAGGTCGTGATGCCGTACCCGCCGCGCAGGACAGCTTTCGGCGTGAAGTTATAGGCGAAGCCGAGTCGCGGCATGAAGTTCGTCCACACACCATTGAAGAGACCGCGGCTCGCGCCATTGCGGCCTGCCAGCACCACTTTCTTGGTTGTGGTGTCAATGTTTGCCTGCTTGTTGTTGACCTCGAGGATGGGCTGGTCGTACTCCCAACGGAGGCCAAGGTTTAAGGTCAACGCGGAGGAAACTTTCCAGTCATCCTGAATGAAGGCCGAGTTGCGGAACTGGCGCTGGCCGGACAGACCGGTGACCCCTCCGATTGCACGAGTG
>CALMAP010000373.1:598-4772 GCA_937859825.1 uncultured Terriglobus sp.
ATGTGATTCTGGTTGAAGTCGGCCAGGGAGAAGCCACCATTGCCATTCAGACCGGAGAACTGGCCGCTGTAATCATAGTGGCCCATCGCGCCGTCGTTGCCCGGGTAAAACGTGTTTTGCTGGTAGCGCAGCATCTGAAAGCCACCCTTAATCGTGTGGCTGGCGAGTTGGTAAGTAAGGGTGTCCGTATAGCTGAACGTGTTGTCAATGTAAGTCGTGCCAGTGGACTGATTTCCCAAATTGGTAAGACCACCGGTATTGGCTCCCGTGAATGACTGCTGTACGAAACCGTTCTGAGGTTGAGCGATGTTGCCAAGACCCACAATTGAGTTGCCGCTGGCACCGAAGTGGCCCGTAGGATCGCTCGTGTTTGCGCCTCGCACCACCACGCGTGAAAAGCCCATGTTGTAGTCGTTGATCAGGCGCGGAGAGAACTGATGCACCTCATCGAAGGAGAAGCTCTGGAACGGCAGCACATTTACACCGGGGAACGTGATGCCAATCACCGGAGTAGTGAAATCACCCGCCAAGGCGTGCGAGTAACTACCGGAGAAATTATCCCGTTGCGACAGGTTGTAGTTGACCTTGACGTCAAACTGGTCGTCGTAACGGTTTGTCTTGGTCGGTGCCTGGTAATTGTTCTGAGTTGCCGTGTTGGTGGTCGGCGTACGGTTCGGCAGCGGGTAGTACTCAGGATGCGCGTAGAGGTATTGCGCGACGGGGTTGGTGGGCGCACCTAGCTGGTTATTTCCATAGGCCGGTTGACCTGCGGCCTGGGTGTTGTAAAGCTGAATGGTCTTGGTGGCACCGCCCATGATGCCCGGGTCAAGCAGTTCGCTGAAATCACCCGCACGCATCTTAGCCGTGGCAACAGATGCCAGACCGGTACCTGCCGAGTGATAGCGGCGTCCCTCATAATCCACGAAGAAAAAGAGTTTGTCCCGCAGCAGGGGACCGCCAAAAGTGCCGCCAAAAATAGACTGCGTGTACGGTGTCTTGGCAACAAAGGACGCCGCGCTTGCGAAGTGCTTGTTCGAGTAGGAATTCGCGTCCATGTTGTAGTTGGCGAGATAGCCGTAGGCACTGCCGTGGAAGGTGTTCGTGCCGCTCTTCAACAGGGTAATGATCTGACCACCGCCCACATTTCCGAACTCGGCGTTCGCATTCGCGGAGATGACGCGGATCTGGCCGATTGCGTCCGAGCTGACGTTATAGCCGAGCTGGTTGTTGATGGTCTCGTTAATGTCGATACCTTCAAGGAGGAAGTTGTTCGACTCCTGGCGGTTGCCGTTCTGCGAGGCAAGCGTGCCGTTGCCGTTGCGCTCGATAGCGGCCGCGCTGCCGATGAAGGATCCGGGGGTAGCGGTGACCGCGCCGGGCACGAACAGGGTCAGCTCCGTGAAGTTGCGGCCCACAAGTGGCACTGCCGCGATGGCGTTTGTATCAAGCGTCGTGCCAAGCGTCGGGTTTTCGGTATTCAGCAGCGGAGCGACTTCGCTGTTGACCTGAACGTTGCTCGTGGCCCCCTCGACGCCGAGCTTGGCGTTAACCTTTGCTTCCTGACCGGACTCCAGCGTGAAGGGGCCAAGCGTCTGCGTTGTAAAGCCGGGAGCTTCAATCACGACCTTGTATTGGCCGATCTGCAGGTTCCGGATGACGTACACACCTTCTTTGGTCGCCGGCGAGGAAATGGAGACATTGGTTCCAGTATTTGTAGCCGTGACTTTGGCGTTTGGAATGACCGCGCCCGACGCATCGGTAATAGTGCCGTTTACACCCGCGGTAATCGTCTGCGCGTATCCGGGCAGCGCACAACAGGAGATGGCAGCCAGCGGCAGCAGAATATGTTTCTTCATCACACTTCCTCCAAAAAGTTCAGAACAAAAACAGGTATGCGCAAGCCTTTACGAAACGTTCGGGCATGCTTACAGGCGATCGGCGTGGAATGCTTGTGAGTTACTTTAGCGTAAAAATCGGAAGCAGCAAGCACATTTTTGAGGTGTAGGACCAGAGCCCTATACGTGCGCGAGCGAGACTGGCGGGAAGCAAGCCCGACGATCCGTGCAACGTATCCGGGGCCAGCGCTGAAGTCGCGACACCATAAGCAACGCTACACCTGAAAGCAACATGGTCGAGCGCTGCTCCGTAGGTGTTCTTCAAGCTGTCTTGCGTTCTGCGGTTCGTCAGTCCTGAGTGGCTGGTGTCGAGCAGACTGAACGCATCTCCACCTTTCGACTGCCTTACCTCCCGGCTTCGCACTGCCGCCCTTTTCCCACCGGAATCGGTGGCTGGCGTGGCCCTACGGGTAACGGAGCGGACGCTGCTACGGAAGGATCACGCGCTTCACGACTACTGGTGTCAATGGCCGGTTTTTTGCAGTCCGCGGCACACGCGCGATCGCACTCACCACTGGCAAGGATGCGTCATCGCACTGTCCGAAGATCGTGTAGTTCCCATCGAGATTGTGGGCCATCTGGTCCGTGACGAAGAACTCGCTGGAGTTTGTTCCCGGCCCGCTGTTTGCATACGCAAGCCGCCCCGGGCGATCGAAGGTGAGCTCCGGAACAATCTCATTCTTGAACTGGAAGCCGATCTCGCTATCACCGGAACTGTCGCTGGGCAGGTCGCCCTGCTCGATCATGAAGTCGGGAATCACACGGTTGAAGTGCAGTCCGTCATAGAACCGCTTGCCTGTCACCATCTGTTTCGTGGCGGGATTGCGGAAAGCCTTAGTACCGTTCGCCAGCCCGATGAAGTTGGCTGTTGCGATCGGCGTTTCCTTGAAGAGCCTGCACGTCAGCGTGCCGAGTGACGTCTCGATGTTCGCCGTCGGCCCCGTCGGGATGGGCGCCGGGATCAGCGGCGTGCCTGTCTCCGGCAGGATGTGCGGCACCACGGCATCCGCCGGAACCTCCGCGGCAACAGGTGGCAGCGGTTCACCCTCGTTCACGATGGCAATGTGGTAAATCGCCAGCGGCTTTGCAGGGCGGTTTCCTGCAGCCAGCAGCGTATGCGACATCGCCGCGACCCGCTCCACACTCGACGCGTCGCACAAGCCGAAGACCGCCAAACGGCCCGCGTACTCCAGGTCTCCGTGATCGAGTATCACAAACATCGAACGGTTCACGCCCGTCCTGGTTATCCGCATGCCGAGCAGACCCGCGCGGTCCAGCGGGATCGCCGCACCTTTCCCATCCGTAAGCTCCGGTCCTGCCGCACCCCTGCCCTGTCCAATACGGTCGCCGCCGCTGATGCCGTCGGACACACCGAAGAGTGCCGTGCCGTCGTAGAACGGCCTGTTATGCGCCGGCACGCCTGGTGTTCCACCTGCCGCGTCGATCCAGTCCTTCTCCCCGGTTGCCAAACCCTTGAAGTTTGCCACAAGTTCCGGCGCCTGCCTCGCAAACAGCCTGCACTGCAGCCGGCCGCCGGACGTGTCGATCACGGCAATCGGCCCGCTCGGTACAGGCGCGCTTGCCGGTACCTTACGCACCGCCTGACCTGCTGCAACCAACACCGAACTGAACGCCAAAAAGACAAAACGAATGGACCGCATCACATTGTTCCCAAACATGGAAAGACTCTCTGCATGCCACGGTAGCGCAATTCTTCGCAGGACGCGCTGAGGAAGGAGTTGCTACTGGGCGGTAACGGTGAGGGTGAGTGGCACTTGCCTTGTGAGTCCCGCGGCCGTGGCAGTTACCACGATCGTGTAGGTGCCTGCTGGTGTGACGCCCGTGCTGCTCGTGGAACCACTGCCGATTCCGCTCTCAGGAATGTGCCGTGACGAGCCGCATCCACTCCCAGAGATCAACACAGCCGACACGAACGCCATGACCACAAGGTCTCGCAAAAGCCGCTGCCTGCGAAGCAAGCCCAGCGGCAGCAACAACGCTGCAGAGACCGCGCTGCCGACCCAGAATAGGCGCATCGGCTGAGAGTAAACCAGCGTCGTACCGGTCAGCACCGTAACCGAGACGGTGCTTGTGGCGGAAAGGTCCGTATAGGTAGAAATGACCGTACACTTCGCGTTCGCCGGAGCTCCCGTGCAGGCATACGTCACGGGCAGGCTGCTCGCCAGGGACGGGGTAAGCAGCAGCGGGAACGTCGCGCTCTGGCCGGTGGCGATGGTTGCAGCGGTCGCGCCATTTGCGACGAACGCGAAGTTGACACC
>CALMAP010000373.1:4782-10872 GCA_937859825.1 uncultured Terriglobus sp.
GCGGTGACCGTCAAGGCTCCCGAGCGAGGTCCCGCTGTTGCAGGAGCAAAGACCACCTGCATCGAACAGCTCGCATTGATCTGGAGCGATGCTCCCGCGGTGCATGCGCCGGTGCCGGAGACCAGGCCGAAGTCGCCGCTGATAGCGATGCTCGAGAGATTGAGAACGCTGCCACCGTTGTTGGTGAGCACCACAGCCTGAGGCGAGGTCGCATTTCCCACGCCTGTCGAACCAAAGCTGAGCACCGATGGTGCAAGCGACACACCGGGCCCGGCGATGGCAGTGCCGCCGAGTGAGACGATCTGGGCGCGCTGCACATCGTCCACTTCGAGCGTGCCGCTGAGTTGCCCGATGGACTTCGGCGCAAAGCTGACAGAGATGCCGCACGAGCTATGCGCGGGCAGGGAGGGTCCGCAGCCGTTCACTGCCGTAAAGTCGCCACTTGTAATGCGGGCTGAGACGAGGGTAAGCGCGGCGTCGCCGCTGTTGGTCAGCAGCACTGTCTGCGTGGCGCTTGCGGTGTTCACCGCTGTGGACACGAAGGTCAGCGTCAAGGGCGAGAGCGTGTCGGTCGCGGGCAGCGTGCCCGAACCGGTCAGCGCGGCCGTCTGCGTGCCCGCGTCGTCGGTGATGCTGAAGCTGCCCGGGCGCGTGCCCGAAGCACCTGGAGCGAAGGCGATGGAAACGGTGCAACCCGTTTGCGAGGACAACGTTGCACCGCAGGTGTTTGCCTTCACCACATAATCGCCCGTCACCGTCACAGGGCCGAGGGCACCGCCCCCTGTGCCTGTATTCGAGACCGTGATGTTCTGTACTGCGCCACTTATGCCGACTGCGACCGCACCAAAGTCCAGCGCCGTGGGCGTGAGCACAATGCTGAAGCTGCTGGGTGTGCTGCCACCCAGAGCAACCGAAGCGGTACTGTCCGGATCGCCCTTGCTGTTGCTTGGCAGCAGCAGCGTACCGAGCCGTGTGCCTGTTTGCGACGGTGTGAAACGCAGCGTGATAGCGCAGGACTTGGCCGAGGCAAGACTGGTGTTGCTGCATGTATCCGCAGTTGCGACGAAGTCTCCGCTGACGGTCGCGCTTCCGATCGTGAGCGGGCCATTGCCGGTGTTGGTCACGGTAATGGTGCGGCTTGCGCTGGACTGGCCTGGCACCGTGTCGGGGAACTGGAGCGACGTGGTGGAGAGGGTCGCCTCGCCCGCTGTGCCGGTCCCGGTGAGTGTGGCGACGTGCGTGCCGAACGAATCTGCCAGCGTAAGCACGCCGAGGCGCGGGCCCGATGCCGTCGGTTTGAACGTGACGGTCAGGGCACAGGTGCCGCCCACAGCAAGCGATGCCGGGCAGTTGTTCGAAGCGATGGCAAAGTCGCCGGCAACTGCCGGGGCCGCCACCATTGCGCTCTGGCCGCCGTTGTTTGTGAGCGAGAGCGTCGCTGTCGAGGAAGTGGACCGGACCGCCGTGTCCGCAAAGCTCAAGGTGCCCGGTGCGAGCACCACGCCGGCCTGTGAAGACCCTGTGCCGCTGAGGCTTGCCGTCACGTACCCGCCCAGCACATTGCCGAAGACGTTCAGCGTGCCGGTCGTCGCTCCCGACACGGACGGAACGAACGATACCTGCACCGAGCACATCGCGTTCACCGCAAGGGTGGCGCCCACACAGTTGTCCGTCTCGGTCCAGTTCGCGGAGACACTGACTCTTGAGACAGTGAGCGTGGTACTGCCTGTGTTTGTGACCGTTACATTCTGCGGCGCACTGGCGTAGCTGATGGGCTGCGATGCGAAGGTGAGCGAGGATGGCGACAGTGTTGCAGACGCCGCGCTGGACTGCCCCGCAGTGATGAGCGGCAACTGCCACAACCCGCGCCCGTACGTGCCCGCGTGAAGGACGCCGTTGCCGGTGCTGCCCGGCACGGCGAATCCGGGAGACGCCGTCAGCGTAGTGACCGGCGCGTTGGGCAGGCCGGTACCGTAGAGGCTCCAGCACTGCGCGTTTGCGGCGGCGCACGTGGTCACGTCGGTCGTAACGTACACGCCCGTATCCAGCGCGACGTAGAGCACCTTGCTATTGTTCGGATCGACGAGCACCGCGTTCGCTGGAGCATTGGGCAGGTTCGCGGTGATGTTCGTCCAGGCGGAGGCGGCATTGATCGAGCGGTAGAGCCGCGGTCCGTTGACGCCCTGAATCGCTGCATATACGGTGCGGCCAGTCGCATCGTTTGGATCGACGGCGATCGAGGAGACGTCGTAGCCGAGCGGATTGAAACGGCCGCCGTTCGCCGTGTCGTTCAGGACGGTGCCTTCCGTCACGTCCGTCCACTGCGTGCTGTTGTGGGCGAGGGTTGCAGCGATATTTCGGAAGAAGCGTCCGCCGTACGAACCGCCACCAGTCATGGTGCCGGCGAGACCGGCATAGATTACCGGCGAACCGCTCGTCTGCGGAGCGCCTGTGAGCACCGCCGCTCCGCCTGCCGCGATGGAGCGGATCAGACCGTTTGCGCTCGTGCAGGTGGAGTTCGCAGGTCCGGTAAGCGGCGCGCTGATGGCGTTGGAGGCGGTCCAGTTTCCGCTGGCTGGGCCGCGGTAGACGCGGCAGGTGCCAAGCACCGCATTGCTGCTGAGCGCCGGATCGAGCAGAACGGGAGCGTTCGCGAGCGCGAGATCGCCGTTCACCTGCGACGCAGTGACGCTGGGCGTTCCACGGAAATCCGCAGATGTGCAGCTTGTACCCTTAGCGCAGGCAAAGAGCGAGACACCGCTTCCCGACTGCACGAGCCAGTTTGCCGGAGCCGCCTGGTTGATCAGCACGCCCGCACTGAAACCGGTGCCGAGTTGCGTCCAGGTGTCCTGCAGGCTGGCGCTGACCGCTGACGTCGTCGAAGCCGCGCTGCCTAGCGCGCCCAGTGCAACGATGCCGATGCCGCCGTCACTCGGATGTGCACTGAAGCTGCTCACCTCTGACAGCGAACCGAGCGCGCCGTTCAGGTTGTCAAAGTGGGTTGCGTCATCCGCGGAGCAGGACGCAAGCTGCTGATTCACGCCGTCGGTCGAGCGCCAGAGGCCGCCGTCGTTGCCGAAGAGCAGCAGCGGCGCGGCAGTGTTTGCCGCATTCAATGCGTACGCGATGGCGTGCTGGGCGGGCGCAACCATCGCCGGCGCGGCACAACTCGCTGTGGTCGCATTGGTCGTGTTGCGCAGCGCACATCCGTTCGCGTCGGAAGTCCTGCAGCGAAAGATCTCCTGCGTTCCCACGAACAGCAGCGTGTCCGTGATGTTGATGGCAGTGGCCGCAGGGACGGCAGCAAGCGCAAGCGTGTAGCTGCCCTGCGGGATGGCTCCGCTGGCACTTTCAAGCGGCGTGCTCGTCAGCTTCTTCGCCCATAGCACCGTCGTGCTCGCGCAGGTGCTGCCGGTGAGCACGCAGGCGTCCTGGTACAGGCCGGTGTCGCCGTTCGAGCCATCCACCGTGAGCGCGAACAGGTCCCCTGAAGTTGGCTGCGCGGCGACGGTACCGCGAAAAATCGGACAGGTCGTGAGGCCCGGGGTGTTCGCACGCGCCGGACAGGCCGTCGTGGTGAGGCCGATGCCCGGTTGCGCAGCGAGGCGCGTGAAGGTGCGGCCGTCCGTCGATTCGTAGTAGCCGTGGTAGCGCACCGCCGCGTAGAAGCGCTTGCGTACCGGGTTCCACACGACCGAGGTAACGGCATTACCCTCGTAGCCGGAGAAGTCGCTGCTGGCGCTCTGCACGGTCTGCATGCCGTCCTGGATCGTCGCCATCTTCCACGTGCTGCCCGCATCGCTGGAGTAGTACAGGCCGCGCACACTCGCGCCCAAAGTGCTGGCACCGGTAACGCTGCCGCGCGCCGAGGACGATACCGCGGCTACGACCAGATCGCTCGTCGTGGTGCTCCACGCGAAGCCGGCGAAGCTCTCGCCCACGAAGGAGTGGTTCCCCGCCGCGCCGTCGTTCGATTGCGGCACCAGTGACCACGTCACACCCTTGTCAGTCGAACGTAGAATGCCCGCGCCGGGGTAGCTGTCCGCCGCCTCGTTCGAGTCGCCCGTGCCCGCGAGCAGGACGCCCGCACCGCCCGGTTGCACCGCAAGCGCGCCGATGGAAAGCGAGGCCGTCGCGCTGGAACCCGCGTTGGCGGAGTAGGCCTGCAGCGTATCAGTGAGTGGAGCGAATTGGACGGAAGCAGCGGGGCCGTTTGCGTTGGTGCTCTTCCACACGCCGCCTGTCGTACCGAGGTAAACCGTGTTGCCGGTGCTGTCCGCCGGGTCTACCGCGATGGAGGTCACCCGACCCGTAACCTTGCCGTAAGCCGCAGTGCTTACCTGCAGCGGACCGGCGGCTTGCCACGGCGCGTTCAGATTTGTCTGCTGAGCCGCCAGCGGAACCACGCCGATGGTGAGCAGCGAAACGGTGCGGCAAAGGAGGGTCGGCAGGGCCAAATCAGATTTGAGAGAGCGGCTGAGCACGTGTGATCGTTGGGACCGGATATGCCTCACCACCCGATCCCAACGATCGTTCTCAGGAGGCAGGCAGAGGCGATGTTTTCCGAATCTACCATTTTTGTTCGGGAAGAGTCAGCCAAAGAGTTGGTCGGCCAGAGAGTTTGTCATCTCGTAGCGCAACAGGTTGTCATCCCGTAGCGCAGCGCAGGGATCTGCTTTCCTACCTGCTGCCGTGGCTCTTGAAAGGAAGCAGATCCCTTCACTTCGTTACGGGATGACAAACGTCAGGAGTTACGGCATGGCACAAACCAATGCGGCGACGAGCACGATGCTTCATCGGCCATACTGCCCCTTCGCCCGCTGCGTACGTGGCCGCTCGATCTTTCCTGGCGCCGCGTCACTCGAATCGCCAAGCGGCGGGTTCTGGGCGATGTACTGCTTCGAGTTGAATTTCTTACCCGTGCTTGCGCCGCTCATGTAGCGGATCTTGCCGAAGATCTTTCGCTCACCCCAGGGCCGATCGAACTTGCCGTAGATGGCCCAGGCGATGCCCGCGTAGCCGCCCGGATCGCGGCCGTCGAGGAAGTACTTGTCGTTCAGGTAAATCGCGGTCTTCTGGGCAGTGGCGTTGTCTGGCGACCACTCCAGGATTTTCTTGGCCCAGTACATGCGCATGAAGTTGTGCATCCATCCGCGGCGCACCATTTGGCGCTGCGCCGCATTCCATAATTCGTCGTAGGTCTCGGCGCGCTCCATTTGCGCGACGGTGTACACCGGGGCACGCTTGTCCTGCTCATGCTGCGCAACCGTCTTCTGTGCCCAGGGCTCCGCGCATTTTGGATTGTCGTAATTGGGGTCGTACTTTACCCAGTTCACGCAGAGCTCGCGCCAGGTGACCATCTCGTCCAGAAAGCTGTCGGCGCTTTCGCGAAGGCTGCGGTCCTTCTCGACGGCCTCTTCAATGGCGAGATAGATACGCAGCGGACTGATGTGGCCGAAATGCAGGTAGGGCGAGAGCACGCTGGTGCCGTCCACCTCCGGGTGGTTACGCAGGTGAGCATAGCCGGGCAGCATCTTTTCGACAAAGAGCTTCAGCCGCGCCTCAGCCGCGTGCGCCCCGCCGGTGAAGTCGGGTGCCTTGCCCACGCTGCGGTCCAGGTCTTTCCAGCCGGTGGTCATGTCTTCTTTGGGATCGTCGGCGAGGAACCCTTTCGGGCGTTTCCATGCGTGCTTCGCGCGCGGATTGGCGTACGGCTCCAGGTATTCCGGCACCATCTTCCAAAGGCGCTTGCGGATGGTATACGCCGCATACTGGGCCTTCTCGAACCGCTTCATGGGCACGATCACGTCGGCATCCACCGTCCAGAACGGGACGCGGATGTTCTCCGCAACGTGCCTGCGCCAGCCCTCGGGCACGCGCATCGGGTTCTCATCGCCGATCACGATGGCGGCTTCGGCATCCATGAAAAAGCGCAGGTGGTCCTCGTGCGGAGCGTTCCGCAGAACGAAGCTCACGTTGCGCTTGGCAAGGTCTTCTTCCAAATCGCGCAAGCCTTCGTTCAGGAAGACGTAACCCCGAAGCACTCCATTCGGGAAATTGGACACACCCGCGAAGTAGACCACCACCGGA
>CALMAP010000373.1:10882-11597 GCA_937859825.1 uncultured Terriglobus sp.
CCGCAATCGCGCAGTCCAGTGCATGGTTGTCGGTTCCGCGCTCCGCTCGCTGCATCCAGTAGACGACCGTTTTGCCGTTGGGGTCAGGAGCGCCGTCGCGCCGCACGGTGACACGATCGTTGCCGGCGAGCCTGCGCAGTGATTCGGGAAGGTCCGCGGAAAGCGCGGTGCTTGCAGCGGCCTCGCGTCCGGAGCGGTCGAACTCCTTCTTCTTTGCAGACGTGGGCCCCGCGCCTTTGCGCGTACCCCTTGCTTTTCCGGCTTGTTCTTTGACAGCATCCCGGGCGGCGTGGATCGCCGCTTCGCGGGCAGGATGCGGAATGCGCTTCGGATCGGGCTCGCTCATGCCCGGCGCGGCCGCGTCCGTGGCTTGCTCCTCGGGGGGTGCCGCATCGGTCTTTGCTTTGGAAAGAACAGCCGTCTTCGCTGCGCGGCTGCCGGAGATTTTCTTCGCCATTCTCGATGGGATGCGAATTCTTCGCATGCTTTGTCTTACTTGAGTGGCATTGTCATGGGGCGGCACGTTCAGCATGGCTGCTTTGGTGAGGCCGTAAAACTTTCCTCGTCTGAGATCTCGCCCTTCGTTGCCCGTGGCAACTCTGAAGGCGTCATTTCGACCGCTGCGCGACCATGAAGCCGTCGCTCCGGTTGAAAGGACAGATCTATGGCAGGGCGCTCTGCAGACACGCCTCTGCGGCAGACCTGATTGCTATGC
>CALMAP010000373.1:11607-14738 GCA_937859825.1 uncultured Terriglobus sp.
ATGCTGAATTCATGCCTGACTTCACACTTCGCCAATGCATTCCTGGCGATGAACCGATGCTCTCACTCGTAGGCGGCGCCAGCTTTCTGGAGGCCTTCGCAGGGGTGCTCGACGGCGCGGACATTCTCGCGCATTTCAAAAAGAACCACTCCGAAGAGACCTACGCAAAGTATCTTGCCGCGCCGGAGAACCGCACCTATGTTGCGGAGGTCCAGCCCGGAAATGCTCCCGTTGGCTACATCATCTGCACCGCGCCGGACCTGCCGCTGCCTGACCTGAGCGAAGCCGATTACGAGCTGCGCCGCATCTATCTGCTGCATCGCTTTCAGGGCACAGGCATCGGTCGCGCTCTGATGCAGAAGGCAATCGAGATTGCCCGCGAGCAGGGGTATCGTCGTCTGCTGCTGGGGGTGTACGGCAAGAATCATGGCGCGATCCGCTTCTACGAAAAGGCAGGATTCAAGCAGATCGGCGAGCGCTTCTTTACCGTGGGCGCGACCACGCACCATGATGCGGTCATGGGGCTGGATCTGTAGGTTCTTTCGTCTGGCCTGTTTGTCGTCCAGCGACTTTGTCTATCATTCGGAACTTTGTGCGTCATCCCACAACTCTGTTTGTCATCCCCGTAGCGAAGCGCAGGGATCTGCTTCTTACAAAGTGTGCATATCCGCTGCACTGTCATCCGCTGCACTGTCATCCGCTGCACTGTCATCCGCTGCACTGCGATTCGACCGGAGCGAAGTGCAGTGGAGAAACCTGCATCGTTCTTTGAGTGCCGCAGAAGCACAAAGCAGCCGGTATACGGACGGAGCATTGCGCGGGGAAAAGAAAGCAGATCGCTGCGCTTCGCTACGATGACAAACATCAAGTGCCTACGGAATGACAAACGCAGGCTCGCCCAGTGAGATATGGGCGACAGGGAGAAAGCCGTCCCTTCAACGCCTGCGTGCGTATAGAGAAGCTACGTACCCCGCACCAAAGCCGTTGTCGATGTTGACCACCGTCACGTTCGGTGAGCAGCTATTCAGCATGCCGAGAAGCGCGGTCAAGCCGCCGAAGGCCGCTCCATAGCCCACGCTGGTCGGCACGGCAATCACCGGCACCGCGACCAGGCCGCCCATCACGCTTGGCAATGCCCCTTCCATGCCCGCGCAGACGACAACCGCATCCGCCTCTCGGATCAGGGGCAAATGGGCGAGCAGGCGCTGCAGGCCGGCGACACCGACATCGGTGATGCGCGTGACGTTCACGCCGAAGGTCTCGGCCGTGACCGCCGCTTCTTCCGCGACAGGGAGGTCGCTTGTACCCGCGCAGACGACCGCGACGGTTCCGGTGTTCTCTGCTTCAGGAGAAGACACGACACCGCACGTAATGCATCGTGCGACGACATGATACGTGGCACTCGGCACTAGCTGACGAGTCGCCGCAAACGCCGCTTCGTCAGCACGCGTAGCCAGCGCGGACACACCGCTTGCGTGCAGCCGGGCAAGGATGGATGCTGTCTGTTCTGCTGTTTTGCGTGCGGCGTAGACGACCTCCGGCAGGCCGGAGCGCAGGCTGCGGTGGTGGTCGATCTTGGCAAACCCAAGGTCTTCAAACGGCAGGGTCGCCAGACGCTCTGCGGTGTCTTCCACGGTACGCGTACCGTTTTGCAGGTCGTGCAGCAGGTTCAGTAAGGCTTCACGCTGCATGGCTGCTCGTCTGCGACAGCAGGGCTGACACAGGCAGAACCGCGTTCATGCTGCCCGACCGGTATCCCGCCGTGTCGATGGCGACGTAAGTAAAGCCTGCCGCGCGCACACCCTGGGTAATGCGGTCGAGCATTGCGAGTGAAAACGCCTTTTCCAACTCACCGCGTTCAATCTCGATACGTGCAAGCTCGCCGTGATGCCGCACGCGTACCTGGCGAAAGCCGAGTGTGGACAGAACGTCTTCCGCCTCTTCCACCTGCCGCAGAGCTTCAACCGTGACCGGACGGCCATACTCCAGCCTTGAAGAGAGACAGGCGGAGGCGGGCTTGTCCCACACGGCCAGCCCGGCGGCCTGCGCCAGGGCACGGATTTCCGCCTTGCCCAAGTTTGCCTCGGCAAGCGGTGCAACGGCGTGGTGCAGTTCGGCGGCACGCTGGCCAGGCCGGTAGTCGCCGCTGTCATCCCGATTGCGGCCATAAGCAACCGTCGCAATGCCGGTCTCATCCGCAATGCGGTCCATCACGCGGAAAAGCTCGTCCTTGCAGTGGAAGCAGCGCGCACCGTCGTTGCGGACGTAATCCGGGCTCTGCATCTCGGACGTCTGCACGATGCGCAGCGGGATCCCCTGCTGCTTTGCAAACCCCACGGCTTCTGCCATGTGCCTGCGCGAGAGGCTGGGCGAGTCGGCCAGAACAGCGAGCATGCCGTCGCCGAGCACCTCGTGCGCGGCCCATGCAAGGTACGCCGAGTCCACGCCGCCAGAGTAGGCCACCAGCATACGGCCGCGGTGCCGGATGCATTGCTGGAGGCGATCGAAAGATTCCTTGAGTTCAGGGTCCACGGTGTTTACCTGGCCGTTCTTGAACACGCGGCTTGCCTGTAAGCCGTGGCGCGAAAATCTGAAGTGTCGTCCTGAGCGGAGCGAAGGACCTGCTTGTGCCCGTGCAGCACTGCCCTCAAGGAACGATGCAGGTTTCTCCACTCCGCTACGCTCCGGTCGAAATGAAAGGTCCATGGCAGGACTAACGGCACACTACGCCTCGATGCCGCCCGAGAGATCACGCCGGTTCGGGTTGTCCAGCTTCTCCTTCGTGGACCACAGGCCCGCAGACGGCGTGCTGATGTAGAACACCTCTTCGCCATCAGGCATGCTGTTCCAGCCTTCCTTCATCACATCGGGGGAGTAGCGCTGCTGCACCTCGGCAAGATCGGCGTACTGGTAGCCGACCTGCTCGATCTCTTCCTTGGAAAGGTGGCCCGGCGCGTAGGTGATGATGAAGCGGCCCTCGCTGGAGCCGTGGATCAGGTGCGCGACGCCGTGTGGAATCTCCTGCATGTCGGCCTCGGTTTTGTAGAGCGCGAGCGTGCGCGGCGTGCCCTTGTAGCCGTATTTGCGGATCAGGGCATCCACCTCGGGCTGCTCGCCGAAGCGCTCCACAC
>CALMAP010000373.1:14748-15789 GCA_937859825.1 uncultured Terriglobus sp.
ACCGGGAGCGATGATGAGCAGTTCCCCGCCATCGGCAATGGCCATGCGTGTGCGATAGACGGCCTTGTTGGCCACCCAGGTGGCACGGAACTCGTCTGCCTGCATGACCGCGACGATCTTCTTCACCGGTTTGTCGAAGACGGTGATGTTCTGCTCGCGGCTGGCGCGCGCCGCCTGCAGGTAGGTCTCCAGATCGTCGCCCACGTAGATGCCGCTGGTTACCAGCTTGTTCTCTTCGTCACGTTTCATGACGATCTGCAGGTAGACGTCCGGCAGCGCTTTCAGATGCTCATCTTCAGACCAGTTGTAGCAGGCGCGCAGCGGCGTAACGAGGCAGCCGAGGTTATTCTCGATACCGTAGACGGCGGCGGCAATGTGCGAGGCGCAAATGGTGTCTTTGCCGCCCAGGCCGATGTAGTAGTTCTTGTTGTGGTTCGCGAAGCCCAGCACCTCGTGCGGCACCACGTGGCCGATGTTGATGATCAGGTCCCACTGCTCGTCCATCAGCTTGCTGTTCAGGTCGACGGGAATCTCCCAGTCCGCAACGCCGCCCGTGGTCTTCTCGACCAGTGACGCCGGGATCGCGCCCACGTGCGTGCAGCCATTGCGCCAGTCGTGCGCAAAGATGCGCTCTTCCGGGATGGAGCCGAACATCCATTTGTTCTCCGCTTCGGTGTGCGGCACGTGCTGGCCGAGGGTCGGGATCACCTCGACGTGCGCATCGGGCAATGCCTTGTACAGCAGCTCAGTGATGCGCCCGGCGCCGCTGTGCGCGCGGGTAAGGTCGGGCGGCAGCAGCAGCACGCGCTTCAAATCGCGAGAGATACGCTCACGCGCTTCGCGCAATAGCCGGAGCACCGCCTCCTGAATCTGTTCATCGGATACATGCGGCGCTTCCACGGAAAACCACGGCATTGCTTTGCTCCCTTGCAGTCTGAAACCAGATCTGCTCGTTCAGTGTCTCAGCATTTCTCACCTGGTGTCACTCTGGCCGACGAGGCCTGGCCAAATAGGAACGGAGCACGCGTGCGTGCTCCGTTC
>CALMAP010000373.1:15799-16576 GCA_937859825.1 uncultured Terriglobus sp.
CCACCCGCCCCCCCGGGCGTGCCCCGTGCCGATTCGCATTCAGGATGACCTTTGCCGGCCTGTCATGCTTCACCGGACTGCTAGGCAGCTACCATTGTCCCCATGCTCGCGAGACATAGTCGCTGAGGCTCATAAACACGAGGATCAGGAACGTAAAAAATCCCGAGGCTACGGTCAGCTTCACCAAGCGTGAACTGTACTTGACGTGCATGAAGAAGAGCACCACGAATACAGCCTTCGTGCAGGCGATACCAATGGCCACAGCCGCATTGAACGGTCCCAGGTGCACCATGGAGGCACCCACGGTCAGCAGGGTGCCAACCATGAGCACGCCGAAGATCGCCAGGTACATCATCGGACTCACAATGTGGTGCGCGACGTGTTCCGGATTGTTTACGTTTGGCGCGTCGTGAATGTTGAGGTTGGCACCCTCGGCGTCCACCGGCTTTAGATTGGTTTCAACAACCTGATCGCCATTTCCTGTTGTGTTGTAGCTGCTCATCGCTTGCCTCTCCTCCCTTGTCGGTGCTGTTCTTAGTGGCGGTTGATGAGGTAAAGAAATGGGAACAGGAAGATCCAGACAATATCGACGAAGTGCCAATAGAGTCCGAAATTCTCAATCGGCTGAACATAGCCACTGGTGTATATCCCGGAATTGGACTTCCACAGCAGCACGATCAGGATTGCGATGCCGATGATCATGTGCAGCGCGTGAACGCCCGTCATGGCGAAGTAAAGCGAGAAGTAAATCTGCGTCTTGCCTGCTTCATCCAGCGG
>CALMAP010000373.1:16586-16856 GCA_937859825.1 uncultured Terriglobus sp.
ACACTGAACGATGCGCCTGGAACGTGATGCTCCCGGAACTTGTCGGAGTATTCACCGGTCTTGATGCCGAGAAAGGCAAAGCCAAGGACAACGGTTGCCAACAGGTAAATCTGTAGCAGTTTTTTGTTCTTGACCTCGGCGGACCAGACGGCCATGGCCATGGTCAAGGATGAGGTGATCAGCACGATCGTGTTGACCAGGCCAAGGGGCATGCTGATCGAGTTCGAGGCGGCGACGAAGGCGTCATAGTACCAGTTGCGGTACAACAGG
>CALMAP010000374.1 GCA_937859825.1 uncultured Terriglobus sp.
ATCTGGCGCATCGCGATATTCTGAAGGAATTTCAGGTAGATGATGCCGTGCTCAACGACTTCAAGTCGTTCCTGCGGACGGAGAAGATCGAGTTCAACGATACCGACCTGAACGCCAACCTGGATTGGGTCAAGGCAAACATCAAGGGCGACCTGTTCACCTCACAATTCGGCTCCACGGAAGGTCTGCACGCTCGCACCGACGCCGATCCGCAGATTGCCAAGGCGCTTACCTTCATGCCGGAAGCTCAGGCGTTGGAAGAAAGCGCACAAAAGAACCAGCAGAAGACAGCAAGCCTGCGCTAAACCGCAGACGTCGAGAAAGGTGCGGCCTGGCGGCCGCGCCTTTTTGTTTATAGGGATAGCAGTTTAGGCTTGCTGTGAGGAGAGTGTGATGGACCTCGACAAAGTGCAATCGGCGTTACAGGATGCAAGCCTGGACGGTTGGCTTTTCTACGACCATCATGGCCGTGATCCGCTTGCGTACCGCATCCTCGGGCTCGACCCCAAGGCGCACGTCACGCGGCGTTGGTGGTATTTCGTACCCGCCAAGGGTGAGCCCCGCAAGCTGGTGCACCGCATTGAATCAGGCAGACTTGATAGCCTGCCCGGCGAGAAGCAGGCCTACTCCACCTGGCAGGAGATGGAAGCGGTACTGCAGGCAATGCTTGCAGGCGCGACCCGCATTGCGATGCAGTACTCGCCACGCAATGCCGTGATGTACGTGGGTATGGTGGATGCCGGTACCGTGGAGATGTTGAGCGGTTTTGATAAAACCATCGTCAGTTCCGCCGACTTGGTCAGCCGCTTCGAGGCGGTATTGACTAAGTCGCAGGTTGCCTCGCACTACATGGCGCAGAAGAAGGTCGATGCGATCCTTGAAGAGGTTTGGCGCGAGATTGGCTCACGCTTGCGCGGCGAGGGCACCGACGAATTTGCGATGGTCACGTGGCTGCAGAACGCGCTGCAGCGTGAGGGGCTTGTTTGGGAGCATGGACCGAACGTAAGCGTGGGGCCAAACGCCGCCGACTCCCACTATGAGCCCTCGCCTGAAAGTGCCCGCCGCATCGAGCGCGGCAGCTTTCTTCTGATTGATATCTGGGGCAAACTGGCCAACGATCCGGACGCGGTCTGGTATGACATCACGTGGACGGGTGTTGTCGACCGCGCACCTGCCGAGGAAGAGCAGCGTGTCTTCGAGGCCGTTCGCGATGCACGTGACGCGGCAATCAGCCTTGTAGAAAGCCGCTTTCAGGCAGGGCAGCCGATTGCGGGATGGGAGCCCGACCGCGTCGCGCGTGAGGTTATTACAAGCCGAGGCTTTGGCGACTGGTTTACCCATCGCACCGGCCATAACATCGGTACTGAGCTGCACGGCGCGGGCGCCCATCTGGATGATTTTGAGACTCACGATGAGCGGCAAATCCTGCCGATGACCTGCTTCTCCGTTGAGCCGGGAATCTACCTGCCCGGCCGTTTCGGCGTGCGGCTCGAAGTGGACATGATCACCACAGACCACGGAGCGGCCGTGACCGGCAAAGTGCAGCGCGAGCTGGTGCGCCTCTAGCGAGGATGGGGACTGGTAGACTCAAAACGGTATGGCGACAGAGACGGTGATCGTTCCCGTAAAACGCAGCACAACTTCACCCGACCTCGTTCTGCTGGCCGGGTGGCTGGTTCCAGGGCTCGGACACCTGTTGGTGCGCAAGCCGGTTCGTGCGCTTTTGCTCTTTGTGTCCGTGGCCGCGATGTTTTCTATTGGCCTGTCGATGCATGGCAAGGTGTACTCACCCACCACAGGGGATCCACTCGATATTCTCGGCTTCATCGGCGACGCGGGCGCAATCGGTCTGTGGGGTCTTGCAAAGCTGAATGACTGGGGTGCTCCCATGC
>CALMAP010000375.1:0-4129 GCA_937859825.1 uncultured Terriglobus sp.
ACAGCGAAAGCTGTGGCCCTTGCCGCGTCTGGGCAGGAGTGACCTCGAACGGCGATACAATTCCTGCACATCGCTACTTTGATGGATGCTCAAGACCGTTGACGACGACGGTCTGCGCGAGAGGACCAGATGCCCATCCCCAAGTCTATGCAGTTTGCGCTGATTGCGACGCTTCTCTCCATCGCTTCACAGGGTCTGAATGCACAACCGGGTGCCTCCGGGTACAACCAGCCGCCGAAGAACATCCTCGACGTAATGCACGCCCCCTTACCGCCGCGCCCGGTCGTAAGCCCAACGAAAGATCGGATGCTGCTCATCGCTAGGCAGCCGTACCCCACCATTGAGCGCGTCGCAACACCGTATCTGCGCCTTGCCGGTGTGCGCGTGGAGCCGAAGAACCACAGCAAACACGATACTCCCGGCGGGTACGGCATTACCGATTGCGTCAGCACGTTTGAGCTGATTGCAATTCCGTCCGGGACTTCAACGCCGGTCACGCTTCCCTCGCCCGCATGCGTGCAGGATCCGCTTTGGTCTGCGGATGGCAAGCACTTCGCCTTCGCGAACATCGCTGCCGACTCCGTCGAAATCTGGATTGGCGATGCGCAGACCGGTGCCGTCCACAAGGTTGCAGGTGCGCGGCTGAATCCCATGTTCGGCGGCGAGATGCGATGGATGCCCGATCAGCAGGCCCTGCTGGTGAAACTGATCCCGGACAGCATGGGAGAGCCTCCACAGGCTGCCGAGGCACCGGCCGGCCCCTCGATTCAGGAGACGGACGGCCAGAAAGGCCAGAGCAGCACCTATGAGAACCGCGACACCCTCGGGAACAGGCACGATGAGGACGTGTTCGATTACTACGCCACCTCGCAATTAGCGCTGGTGGACGCGGCCACGGGCAGGATCACTCCGGTAGGCAAGCGCGGCAACATCGACAACCTGTCCGTCGCCCCGGATGGGCAGCATGTCCTGGTGAACACCATCCACAAGCCGTACTCATATGTGACGACCTACGACCGGTTCCCGCGCGAGGTCGAGGTCTGGGACATCTCCGCCGGCAGTACCCCGGCCATGCACACGATCGCTTCTATACCGCTTGCGGATCGTGTGCCCATTCGCGGCGTTCGCACGGGACCGCGCAGCTTTATGTGGAGACCGACTGATCCGGCGACGCTCGTGTGGGCAGAGGCGCTGGACAACGGCGACTGGAAGGTGACTGTTCCGGCGCGCGACAAGATCATGCTGCAGAAAGCACCGTTCCAAACGCCTGCGGTTGAGATTGTGCGCACCGAGCAGCGCGCCGTCGGCATGGAGTGGAGTGAGCAGCCCGGTGTCGCGTTCGTCCGCGAGTATGACAACAACAAGCACTTTCAAAGCACATTGATCGTCAACTTCGACAGCCCGCAACAAACTCCGCGCCAGATATGGAAGCTCTCCAGCGACGAGCGCTACGCAGACCCGGGCGATCCTGTCATGAAGCGGCTGCCGAACGGCTTTAGCGTGATGCGGCAGGACGGCGACTCTATTTACCTGGAGGGAACAGGCTCCTCGCCCGACGGCGACCGCCCGTTTCTCGACAAGTTCGACCTTAAGATGCTGCACACGGAGCGCCTGTTTCGCAGCGATAAATCTTCTTACGAGCAATTCCTCTCCTTCGTTGGGTCGGACGACGGCAAGTTTTTGACGTGGCACCAGTCCCCCGTCGACCCGCCGAACGCCTTTGTTCATACGCTCGAGAAGCACACCGACGCGCCCACGGGGGAGGCTGTATTCGCTTCCAAAAGCGTCGCGGTGACCCACATTCCCGACCCGGCTCCGCAGGTGCGGGCGATCAAAGAACGGCTCGTGAAGTACAAGCGCGCCGACGGGCTGGACCTTTCCTTCACGCTCTTCACGCCGCCGGGGTACAAAGAAGGCACACGCGTGCCTACGATCCTGTACGCCTACCCGACGGACTACGCCGACCCGACCAAGGCCGCGCAGGTAAGTGGATCGCAGGAACGCTTCACGCAGCTTCGGCAATACCGGCTGCTGCTGCTGGCGGGATACGCCATCATCGACAATGCATCGTTCCCCGTCGTGGGCGACCCGCAAAAGGCGTATGACACCTATCTCGACCAACTGGTAGCCGATGCCAAGGCCGCTGTGGACGAGGCCGTCCGCCTCGGCGTTGCCGATCCCAACCGCATCGGCGTGACCGGCCACAGCCACGGCGCGTTGATGACCGCTAACCTGGTCGCGCACTCCGACCTGTTTCGCGCGGGTGCCGCCACTAGCGGTTCCTACAACAAGACGCTCACGCCCTTTGGCTTCCAGAACGAGCAGCGCTCCGTGTGGGAGGCAGAAGACGTTTACCTGAAGGTTTCACCCTTCTTCTACGCGGACAAGCTGAAGACACCGCTGCTCATCGTTCACGGAGAAGAGGACGCCAACCCCGGCACCACGCCACTGCAGTCCACCAAGCTGTACGAGGCCATCCGCGGCAACGGCGGCACCGCCCGGCTGGTGGTGCTACCGCACGAGCCTCACTGGTACTCCGCAATGGAGTCGAACGAGCAGCTTATCTACGAGATGTTGCGCTGGTTCGATAAGTATGTGAAGAATGCAGTGGCCAGATAATGTCTCTTGAGACTAGCTGACAATAAGCCGACTTGTAGTTACCTATTCTGGAGGAAGCCGTACTCGCCTTTCAACGTAGTGGATTAGCTAACAGCGCGCGCGTCTCCGCGACAACACAGGCTGTGAAGGTCGGATCCTGTACAAGCGCAGACGGGAGCATCGGATGGTCTTCGTCGTCGTAGTAGACGCCCGTGTCGCCCGACGCATTGAGCACCACATTCGTGATTACGCGCGCGGCTTGTTCGGGTGTGCTCCAGTACTTCATCACGGGTACCAGCAAGGGAAGAACATGTTTCAGCAGGAATCGAACGAAGGCATTGGCCTCGCGTCCAAGAGCTGTTGCGGGATTGAAGCCCGGCTCAACGGCATTGAAGTGCAAGCGCGGGGTTTCGCGGGCAAACTCCAGCGCTGTGGCGAGGGTGCACTGCTTCGATGTGGCATAGGCGTCCGCGCCGGCAGCTTTGGAACCTCCAGGCTTCCACTCGCCCCGTGCACTTGCCTCTGCCGAGATGTAACGACCACCACGAAAGCCCGCCATCTTCGCCGGCTTACGCTCAGGGTCCTCTACAACGGACGCGATAAAGACGACATTTGCGCCATCAGGCAGATGCGGGATCAATGCTTCGGTCAGGGCAAACGGCCCAAGGTGATTAGTGGCAAAGGTCACATCCCACCCCTGTGCGCTCTTGGTGGGCCGCGTTTGATGGAGGCCCGCATTGTTAACCAACCCGGCGAACGGGAGATGAAGATTAACGATGTTCCCCGCCGCGCGACGAACGCTCGCCATATCCGACAGATCGCAAACAATCGACACCGCCTGCCCGCGCTCTCGCTCAATCTCCCCCTGCAATGCTTGCAGCTTTCTAGTGTCGCGTCCGACTAGGACGATTGTGCCGTGCTTGGCCAGCTCCAAAGCGGTAGCTCGGCCTATCCCGGAGGTTGGGCCGGTGATGATGTATGCAGCCTGGTCTGCCATTGCTGTTCTCCTTTGGTGTTTGTCTAGTCAGTCATATATTTAGCGGTACTTAGGCCACAGCCCGCCAAAGGGCGTCGAAGCCTTCGTTGCAACGTTTTCTGGCGTGTGCCGCATCCTGAGCCATCGTTGCGATGGTCGCCTCTGCGATCGAGTTCATGATTGCGACCACAAATCCCATCGGGGTTTTACGCATGGGACCGCGGGTACGGATATCTTCGAGCAACTCAGCAACGCCCGCCATTGTCTTGTGGGCTGCCGCACGGGTTTCACGGGTAATCAGGTCGGAAACATCGAGTTGTGCCAGGGCCCGGCGTTTGTCTGGGCAGGCTACAGCCCAAGCCATCCAGCGTTGCCAAATGTGGAACAACTGCTCCCGTGCTTCCCTATCCGGGCGAAGGTCCTTCAACGCGGCCGCAGCCATCTCTGTCTTCAGTTCCAGGTAAAGCTGGTTAAAAAGATCGGTTTTCGTCTCGAAATAGGTGAAGAGGGATCCGTTAGCGACGCCAGCCTCCTTCGCAATACCCGCTGTTGGGG
>CALMAP010000375.1:4139-15549 GCA_937859825.1 uncultured Terriglobus sp.
ATCGTATGGATAAACGTCTAGGCAGTCAACATAGCACTTGGGCTGTTGGCTGGTAGCCAACAGCCTCTATCGGCCTCTGCATTCGGAAGACACTTAACGGGAATTAGTCCCGCTAAACGCCGTTGTCGTCAGCAATCTGCCTGGCTGAAAACGGCACTGTTATGCTGCGGTTGCGGAACAGGCTGCAACTCCGTTATCCTTAGGTGTTGGCTGCCGGTTCCCTTTTGGGCTGCCGGTTGCTCTGTAGGGGCGTAAGCTCAACGGTTAAACTGTCGGTCTCCAAAACCGAACTTCTCGGTTCGAATCCGAGCGCCCATGCCAGTTCTACAATGAGTTTGCCCTTACCCGAACCCTACCCGGAGAAGAGAGTTTGAGGCGAAGCATGGCCAAGGCAATGGTAGTGGCGGATCAGCAGAGCGCCGGGCTCGAGAAGGCCAAGAGCCAGATCGAGCGGCTGCGCAGCTTTCTGGGCGACGTCCGCAGTGAGATGAACAAGGTCAACACTCCTTCGAAAGAAGAGGTGCGCAGCACGACCACGGTGGTCATCCTGACGGTGTTTGCCTTTGCCTTCTTCTTCTGGATGGTCGATTTTGTTCTGAACCACTCCATCAACGCAATGATTACCAAGCTGACCTCGCATTAGTCGGTATGACCCCAGGGGCTAAAGCCCGTCTCGATAGTGGCCGCTTACGGCACGGCTGAAGCCGTGCCCTTTCAAATCAAGCTGAGTTCCAGGGCATCACCGAAACAGAGTCTCCCGAAGGCAGAGCAAGGACAGACAGGAAATAGACATGGCAAACGAAACCGCACTGCCGGCCGAGCCGTACCAGGTGGACCAGGAACAGATGGCTGCAGATCACGCTGCAGAGGGTGTCAGCGAGCCCTTGCAGGGCACGGACGAGCATCCGGGCGAAGTGGTGGCCGAGAACAAGCTGAAGTGGTACATCATCCACGCCTACTCCGGCTTTGAGCGCAAGGTGAAAGAGTCGCTCGAGAGCCGTGTGCGTGCGTTCGGACTTGAGACCCGGGTTGGCCGCATCGAGATTCCGACCGAGCCGGTTACAGAGATGCGTAACGGCAAGAAGTACACAATTGACCGCGTTTTTCTGCCTGGCTACGTGTTTGTGGAACTCGACCTGGACAACGACCTGTGGCACCTGGTGAAAAACACTCCCAAGGTCACGGGCTTTCTGCAGACGGGTGACACCCCCAACGCCTTGAGTGAGCAGGAAGTGATGCTCATGCTGAACCGCGCAGACGTGGTGAAGGACAAGCCGAAGCTCAAGGTCAAGTTTGAGAAGGGCGAGCAGGTCCGCATTACTGAAGGGCCGTTCGCAAACTTCAACGGTGCCGTGGACGATGTGAACGAAGACAAGCAGAGCCTAAAGGTCATGGTCAGCATCTTCGGGCGTCCCACGCCGACTGAAGTCGAATTTTCACACGTGGAAAAGCACGTCGAGTAGCGGAAACTGCTCGCGGCCTTCTGCAACGTAAAAAACTCTTCCGTGTTCCGGTGGCTTCTACCCAGGGCGCGGCCTAGCTAGAAAAAGGACAGAACAATGGCACCGAAGAAGATCAACGGATACGTCAAGCTCCAGGTAATGGCTGGCAAAGCCACACCTGCACCGCCGATAGGCCCCGCACTCGGCCAGGCGCAGGTAAACATTATGGAGTTCTGCAAGCAGTTTAACGATCGCACCAAGGATCCCGGCATGGCCGGCCTGACGATCCCGGTTGTGATCACCGTATTTGCGGATCGCACCTTCACCTTCGTCACCAAGACGCCACCGGCACCGGTTCTTCTGAAAAAGGCTGCAAAGGTTGAGAAGGGGTCCGGTACGCCGAACAAGAACAAGATCGGCAAGGTGACCGAAGCCCAGGTACGTGAGATCGCGACT
This sequence comes from uncultured Terriglobus sp., assembly GCA_937859825.1. Lineage (GTDB taxonomy): Bacteria > Acidobacteriota > Terriglobia > Terriglobales > Acidobacteriaceae > Terriglobus. The sequence continues at coordinate 6,038 of CALMAP010000375.1, forward strand.
CAAAAGATGCCTGACCTGAACGCCGCTTCCGTCGAAGCCGCGATCAAGTCCATCAAGGGAACTGCGCGCTCGATGGGGATCGAAGTCGTCGCTTAATTCGTATTGCATGCGCTCCGCTCGAAGGAGGACGTCATGGAAGGATCGCTGACGGGATTGCCGTTGCCGATTATCCTGCGTCCTCCTTCGCCATTTCTAGACGAGGAGTTGATGGCGTTCTCCCGCAGGAACAGACCTTATCGAATTGAAAAAACTCGAAGGGAGAACTGGTTATTATGACGCCTGTTGGAACGCGCGGCAGCTACCGGGAGGACGAAGTTTCTTTTCAGTTAAGCAGCTGGGCGCGACGAGACGGACGCGGCAGGAATAGCAGCCCAAATGCAGGTTGGAATCTGCGCGATGGTTCGACATTGAGCCCTGCCGCTTCCTGGACCAGCAATGCCCGCGTGGAGGTTTTCTCCGCTGAGGAGCAGGAACGCTACCTTCCAATCTGCCCCGAGTTCATCATTGAAGTTCGCTCAAAAAGTGACAGCGTGAAGATGCTCCGCGCAAAGATGGAAACCTGGATCGAGAACGGCGCGCAACTGGCATGGATGATCGATCCCTTTGCGCGTACCGTCTCTGTGTACCGTCCCGGCCAGACTCCGCAGGAGCTGGCGAGTCCGATAGAAGTATATGGGGAAGGCCCAGTCTCTGGCTTCACTCTAGAAACCGATCAACTCTGGGCCGCTTCTTGAATCTCATCCCAGGTTAGAGTGCTGTCTTCACTTCGCGCGCGAAGCTGCCAAAAGGGTCTCCTGCGGCCTTCTTTGCAATGGTGCCGAACGACTCGCCGCGGCGGTACATCAGGTATGCGGCGATGCCGCCTGAAATCAGTGTTGCCCAAAAGAATGTGCGTTTCATTTCTTCTCCAAATGCCTTGTGGGGCAATAAGAGTTGAGATGCAAAGAAAGAGGCGACAACTCTCTTAATCGTGAGTCAGGGCAGTGCCAAGAGGTAAAAGCTCCGCCACGCGCTCTTCGCTGGTGAAGGTGGATGCAGGGAGACCATCGCTGTCGAACAGGTTCGCCTCTGGTGCGTTCGGCCACGCAGAGCGCACGTACTTTGGCCTTATTGCGTCAGTGCTCTTTACCACTACCGTGTATCCGGCGACTTCCGCCTCTGCTTTGACAAATGTATGATCTTCGCCGGCCACTTCAAAGCCGACGCACTCTGGGCCTTTGCAGATGAGATTTGCATGTGTGTCGGTAAAGCCCACCCGGATGGTATTGCCTTCCGCATCGGCGTGCGCGAAAAGCGGGCCAGCGTAGTGGACAGACTCGCCATAACTCAAGGCCCGAGCGGCAAGAGCCAGGCGGTGCCCTACCGTCTGCTTGTCGGGCGGATGGACGTTGTCCGGATTGCCCACATCCAGGGTCACGGCCATGGCTGTGCCGGTAACAGAGAGCGAGCGGCGCTGTGCATCGCGCAGGACACCCCAAGCCTCCTGCGGGGTGGAACGATAGCTGGAAATCTGTGTGAAGAGGAACGGGAAGTCTCCCTGGTGCCAATGCATGCGCCAGTCCCGAATCATGCCGGAGAAGAGTTCTGCATAAAGCGGCGCGCGCTCCAGGCCGCTGTTGGTCTCACCTTGGTACCAGATCACACCGCGGATCGAGAGCGGCGTGAACGGAGCGATCATGCCGTTGTATAAAGACGCAGGCCGCCACGAGTCGGGATTGGGATGGAAGACGGCGCGCGGCGCGGGCTTGCCCGTTGCCTGTGCAGCGGCCGCATCGTGCTTCTCGGCGGCCTGCATGGCCGAGGTGTCCGCCAGGCCTCGAGAGAAATTTGCCCACGCCGACCAGACTGGAGCGAGGTTCGGCTGACTAAGCGTCTCCATGCTGGTCCAGCTTTCCGCTGGAGTTCCGCCCCATGTGGTGTCGATCAGGCCGATGGGAATGTGCTCCTTCTGGTGCAATTCCCTGGCGAAGAAGTAGGCAGCCGCAGAAAATTTCCGCGCTGTCTCCGGGGTGCACTGCGCCCAGCTTGTGTTCACATCATCCACAGGCGACAGCGCACCCGCCCGTGGCACCATCGCCATTCGGATTTCGGGATATTTCGCCGCGGCGATCTCCTTTTCGCTGTTCTGGATGGGGGCGCCGTTGAACCCTTCCAGCGGCATCTCCATATTGGACTGGCCTGACGCAATCCAAAGATCGCCGAAGAGGATGTCTTGAACAGTCACGGCGTCGCGGCTTCCCTGCACCTGGAATGAGAACGGTCCGCCTGCCGCATGGGGCGGCAGATAGACACTCCACTTGCCGATGCGATCGGCTTCTGTCTCCGCAGAGTTCTTCTCCAATTGAACACGTACGTGTTCGCCGGGTTCGGCCCAGCCCCAAATGTGCACCGGGGCGTCCCGCTGCAGCACCATGTGGTCGCTCAACACGTGCGGCAGGCGCACCGCTGCGTGAGCGGAGCCGGCGAATGAGAACACCATCACCAGTCCGCATAGGAGTGTTGATCTCACGCGACCTCTGCGGGTGCGGCAGAAACGGTAAAGGTCAGTTCCTGCGTTCCGAGAATGGGGTGGACGGCCTGCAGCGTGACCGTACCCGCCTCTTCCGTCGCGCGTATCCATATCGCGCCCGTTCCACCGATAAGCCCAAATGGATTGTCGCCCACCAACTCCGCGGGACCGGTGAGTTTTAGCTGAATCGCATCCGCCGCAAACGGGCGGATGTTGCCGAACTCATCGTTCACACGCAATACGACGCGGGTGGCGTCCCCGCCATCCGCAACCAGCCTGGTGTCGTCAGGCACGAGCACAAACTTCGCGTCGATACCGCTGCCGGACCAGGTGCGGCTGATGACCTTCTTACCTTTTAAGTACCCATCCACACGCAGGTCACCCCAGATGTCAGTGGAGGTCTTGATCGGGAAGTTAAACGGCGCATACGGCAAGTGCGGATAGAGTTGGCGGTCGGGGCCGCCTTCGGCAAAGAGGTGCTCGCCTTTTGCATCCATCAGGTAACACTTCAGCGTGTCGCAGTTCGAGAGCATCGAGACAGCCGTAATGCCTACCGACTCGTCGTTGCGCGCCCAGTGGTGAGCCATCTCAAGCACGACCTCTTCCGCCGGTTCGCACATGCTCTTGTAGAGACCAGCTGCAGGTTTGGGGGTACGGAAGATGTCGAAGACACCGTGGTAGCAGATGTGGTCGCCCGAACCGAAGTCGTAGTGCGTATCGTAGTCGAAGGCGCACCAGCCGATGCCGCCCGCGTACTGCGGATTGGAGGCGAGCTGGTCGTGCACGCGGGCGTGGCGATGCGTGTGCTCCTTCAGCCGCTCCAGCGCATCGATGGTCTTGGTCGGAAAGGTGTGGCCGACGAACTCTGTGTTCAGATACTTGGGATGGTTCGGTGCCTTCAAGGGGAAGCCGAAATCGTTCATCGTGAAGACGTCTTCCAGGAACTCCGATTCCTGAAAGTAGCGGATGCCGCCCGTCTGGCGTGACTGGTCGAGCGCATGCGCGAGAGCATTGGTCCGCGTATAAAAGTCGTGGTTGTCGCGCGATTCGTTGATGCGCACACCCCAAAGAATGATCGAGGGGTGATTCCAGTCGCGCGTAATCATGCGGCGAACGTTGTCGACCGAAACATCCTGCCAGGGCAGCGGGCCGATGTGCTGCCAGCCGGGAATCTCTTCGAGCACCAGCAGGCCGATCTCATCGCAACAGTCGAGAAAGTGCCGCGATTGCGGGTAGTGTGAGGTGCGTACGATATTGCACTTGTAGTCGTTCCGCAGAATCTGTGCATCGCGGCGCTGCACCCGTGCGGGCATCGCCTGCCCCACCCATGGAAAGGTCTGGTGGCGATCCAATCCACGTAGCTTGATGACCTTGCCATTGAGCGAGAAGCCGGCTTCGGTAAACGCAGCCTCACGGAAGCCGATACGGCGCGAGTCTTCGTCAATCACGCGAGTGCCGTCCAGCAGTTGGACGTGAACAGTGTAAAGTTTGGGTCTGTTCAGGTCCCATAGCTGCAGCTTGCCCAGCTTTGTCAGCGTCACCGCGGCCTGCGGCTTGTCCGCATCTGCAAATGGCAGCGCGCCCTTGGCTTGTCCAGCGTCGGAGTTCTGCCATGCGAGCGCAGGAGGTGCGGCCGCCGGGCCGGTGACTGAGGCGATCACTTTGTCGCCGTCGCGCAACTCTGCCTTCACCTTGAATGATCCGGACGCGGACTTGGCAGACGTAAGATAGCAGCGCACGTCCACCGTCGGCGCGCCGCCAAGCACGTTCTTCGGAATGGCGAAGATGTTCTCAATGAAGACCTGCGGCACGATGCGCAGCGCCACCTCACGGTAGAGACCGCCAAAGGTCAAGTAGTCGATCTTGTTGCCGAATGGCGGAATGTCGTCGCGCTCGCGCGAGTCCACCTCGACCGCGAGCACGTTCTTGCCGCCACTGTAGTCCAGGTGGTCGGTCAGGTCGAACGAAAACGGCGTATACCCGCCCTTGTAGCTGCCGATAAGCGTTCCGTTCAAGTACAGCGTCGTGGCTGTCATTACGCCTTCAAAATCAACAAAGACGCGTTTGCCCTGTGTGCCGGCAGGCAGCTTGATCTCGCGGCGGTACACGGAGATGAACTGAAAAGCCTTCTCGCTGAAGCCGTGCCAGGGTAGCCGCACGTTCGTGTGCGGGACACAGACTTTGGCGAAGCCGCTATCGTCGAAGTCCCGCGTGCGCGCCTCGGGTGTGGCGGTATTGCGAAAGCGCCAGCCGCGGTTGATCGGCAGAATCTGCCGACCCGCAACAGGTGCTTGTGCGAGCAATTTTGCGGGCAATTCGGACGAGAGGGTGGCAGTGGCCGCAACGGCCCCTGTTCCCTTCAAAAAGCTGCGACGATCCAGCGACTGGGTAGCCATGTGTGGAGCAGTGTAAACGTATTCGCATTGAACTTGCATCCGAGGACGCAACGTTTACGCCGGACATTGCCTGAACTGGACTAGCGGCTGGCGGCCAAAACAGGATCGATCAGAGTGGACTGCAGGTACTTGTGCGGGTTCACCGCCACTTCGCGGATACGCACCTCATAATGCACATGCACACCTGTCGTGCGGCCGCTATGGCCAACATAGCCGATTACCTGGCCGCGCACGATCTGCTGTCCGCGGCTGCAGTGCAGGCCTGACATGTGACCGTAAATCGTCTTGATGCCGTTGCCGTGATCGATCACGACTTCAGTGCCGTAGCCGTTCCCGATGCCTGCCATCTGCACAACGCCGCCTGCTGTTGCGTGAATGGGTGTTCCCATCGCCGCGGAGATGTCGACACCTTTGTGAAACTCACCTTCGCCAGCGCCAAGGATGGGATCCTCACGCTCGCCGAAAGGTGAGGTGATCGGCCCTATGACAGGCCAGAGAGTAGGCATGTTCGCGCCTGCCTCCAGCGTTGATCCGATACCCGGCAGGAATGGATTTGCCGGCGTTGTCAGCCATGTATTGGAGATTGCGCGCGATGCGTCGCCGCTCATCGCCGAACTGCGAAGCCGGTTAAAGGCATCCAGACTGCTGTAGTAGTTGGTGGTTGTGAGGCTACCGTCCACCAGAATCGGAGTGACCGGGGCAGTCACAGCCGAGGCAGCTGCATTCCCGCTGCTGTGTGCGGCACCATGGAAACGGCCATGCAGCAGGTTGTTTGCCGGGACGGCGAGCCGGCCTGCGGTAAACCCATAAAGGGCCGACACCTCGCTGGCCAGCGCGCCCAGCGAAGCAGCCTGTACTTCCTTTTCGTGCTCACGCTTTTCCAGGCGAGCATAGTCGCGGCGCAAATTCTCGTGTTCGGCGCGGACCTGATTGAAACGCTCCGTCTTCAGCAACATGCGCGAGTACGATCCGGCAAGACCGGCAATCGTAAACAGACCTACCAGCGCCGCGCCCACGAACATGTACACAAAGTGGATTGGGACAGGCAGCTTATTCAGCGTGCCGTCGGCATCCCGCGAGACGAATACAACATAGAAGCGCTTCTTCAAACGAATCGAACCTGTGCAGAAAATTGAGAGTGAACCCTGCTACAACTTCACTATTGTAACGTTACTGTCTTGATTCCGGACAGGCGTATCGCGATTTGCAAATGGCATTTCGGGGCGCGCTTACGCATGGCGTGGTGCCGGTATGCTCCTGTATGTGCCGGTCAGAAGGAAGCAGAGCGCAGGCGAACTCAGGTTCATCCAAGAACTTAGCCTGTCCGCAGGCAGGGGCCGCGGAGCCGTGCGGCTGGGTATTGGCGACGATTGTGCAATTCTGCGGCCGCCTGCCGGAGACGAGATTCTGGTGACGACCGATTTCTCACTGGAAGGCCGCCATTTTCGCCGCAACTGGCATCCTGGCCGCTCCGCGGGGCACCGCTGCCTCGCCCGGGGACTGAGCGACATCGCGGCAATGGGTGGTAAGCCCATCAGCGCCTTTCTCTCCCTCGCGATCCCACCTACTCTGCGGCAAACACGCAGTGGCAGGCTGTGGCTTGCGGATTTTCTCGCCGGCCTGCTGGACCTTGCCCGTGAGACAGGCACGCAGCTAAGCGGCGGCGATACTGCCGCGGCGAATGGTGACGCCGTGCTGGCGGACATTGTTCTGCTTGGCTCCGCACCCTTGGACCGCGCGATAAGACGAAGCGGAGCGAAGGCCGGCGATGTGCTCTACGTGAGCGGCCGTCTTGGGGGTGCCGCGGCAGAACTAAAGATGTTGGCCGCCAAGCCAAGAGGCTTCCGCGATGCCGCGGCGGACGGCACTCACCCACACCTCTACCCTGAGCCTCGACTGACACTCGGACAGGTGTTGCTGCGGCGCGGTCTGGCTACAGCGGCAATCGACCTGAGTGACGGTCTTTCTACGGACCTGCACCACCTCTGTGAAGCCTCCGGCGTGGGTGCGATTGTGGATGCAGAAGCTTTGCCACTGCATCCACTCGCGCAGCGGAATGCTAAGGAAGCTCTCGCCAGTGCGTTGCACGGTGGAGAGGACTATGAGTTGCTCTTCACGGCTCAGTCAGCAAGCAAAATTCCTAAAACTCTCGGGGGAGTTCCCGTTATGCGCATTGGCACCATCACAAAGGCGCGCTCAGTGCTGCTACGTCAGAATGGGCAATTGGCGGAACTGCTGCGCGGCGGCTGGGAGCACAGGCTTTGAGCCTAGTCGAACAGCAGGGTTCGCGGGAACTGGTGGCTGTGGAAGGAAAACTGCGGATCCTTCCAGGTATTCCATGGATCGCTCCTGCCCGGCAGTTCGTCTTTCCAGTCTCCGTTCCCGGCGAGGAAGAAGCCCTGCAGCGCGGCTCGATTCACCTGGAAGGATCGCCTCAGAATGGCGGCACGTTTCTGGCTCAATGCGCCATCGGTTTTTCAGGAAGCGGCGTTGCGAACGGTTTATGGCACTCGCCCGTTCCGGCTACGGCCCTTGTAGGCGCGGGCGGCTACGTCTACCTGCTGAACCTGCGCCACCCGGAGAAGACAGAGCTGCTGCCTTTACGACCGGTGACGGGCATCGTACTCAATGAGCAAGGCGGTCAAGCGATATTCATTGGCTATCACCATGTTCTGGTATGCGAGGCGAGTGGGGAACTCTGGCAAAGCGAACGCATGAGCTGGGAAGGCGTCACAGTGCTCACGCTAAAGGACGGCATACTGTACGGTACCGGCTGGAACATGCTGGAGGATGAGGATATTCCGTTCACACTGCATCTCCGCACCCGTGTCCTGACTGGGGGCGGCTACCAACAGGAACGCGGCTAACAAATCCTCTTGGTGAATGTTCCTTCCTTCGTTTGTCTGTCCGACCGTAAGCAAGTGGAAACTACGGCAGCACAGGCATGCAGCCGGTTCTTCACTCAGGACAACGGTTAGGGAATTCACGTTCGACGAGAGTTCCCTGATCTTCACCCACGGAAAAGAACGAGAGAGCGGCATCACCCTGCACCAGTTCACGCGTTCTTTGCAGCGATCCATACTGCGGGGCAAGGGGCAGCTTGCGCGCGTGCTCCGCGATGACGACCGCACCCGCATTGAGCAGGGTGTCCGCCGATTGCCCAAGCATTCGCAGTGTTTGCGCATAGGCATCCGCGTCCTCATAAGGGGGATCGAGAAAGACGATGTCTGCACTCAGACTCGCGGCAGCGATGCGCTTCAATAGGGTTGCGACGCCACCACTCTCGACCTGTACACCCGAGGCAATCGCAAGACTGCGCAGGTTCGCCCGGATGGCCTCAAGGGCAGGCTTTGCTTTCTCCGCGAAGTAAACCTCCGCGGCTCCGCGGGAAAGCGCCTCGATTCCCACTGCTCCCGAACCCGCATAGAGATCGAAGAAGCAGCAGCCTTCGATGCGCGGTTGCAGCACGTTGAAAAGGGTCTCACGCAGACGGTCGCTGGTGGGCCGCGTCTGCATGCCGCGCGGAGCCTGCAACGCCCGGGAACGGTATTTTCCAGCGATCACACGCACTGTTCCCTGCCTCGCACTGCCCTGCAACATACAAGGGAGATCAGCCTGCCGCATACAATGGAACGATGCGATCGCCGTCCCTTCCACTGCTGACGATCTTCGGTGTTGAAGTGCGGCTCCACCTTTACATGGTAGTCACGCTTGGGCTGCTGATGATGTACACCGCGCTCTCGAATCAATCCTTTGGGCGCGGCCTAGCGCTTTGGCTATTGCTGCTGGGAGCAGTGACCGTTCGTGAACTTGGCCGGGCGTTGATGGCTGCGGCACTCGGGCTTGATCTGCGCAGACTGGTGCTTTTGCCTAGCGGAGCGCTCGCCACCTATGCGGAGGAGACGCATACGTCTCCTAGAAAAGAGCGCCTGCTGGCGCTGGCTGGTCCAATCTCGAATTTTATCGCGGCTGTGACCATGACGCTGATGATCTTTTCCGTCACTTCGCGTTTCAACTTGTTTGAGCGGCACCTGGTCGAGCCCGGCCACCTGCTGCGCGCGGCGGTTTGGCTCCAGGTCCTGCTGGGTGGGCTGCACCTGCTCCCTGCCTCACCCCTGGATGCAGGCACGTTCCTGCGGCAGCAGTTTGTACGGGTGCGCGGCGCGGCGCGGGGCAACCGGGCCGCAGCCGGACTCGGGCAGACAATCGGATGGGCACTGGTGCTGATCGGCACTTTTACGCAAGAAATGATCGTAATTGTGCTTGGAGGGTGTGCGTTGCTTACGGCGCAGACCGAGTCTCATGCGAGCTTGGCGCAGGATGCGGCGCGCGGGCTCACCATGGGTGACGTGATGCTCACCGAATGGACGTCGCTCTCGGCCAGCGAAACACTGGAGGACGCGTTACAGCGCAGCACGCACTCCTTGCAGGAGGTTTTCCCAGTGCTTCGAGGCCCGCTAGTGGTGGGCGCAGTCACTCGGCAGCAGTTGCTCCTTTCGCTTCGCAGCGATGGCAATGGGTATGTGCAGGGTGTGATGTCCCGAGGTGTTCGGGCAGCTTCCCCGGCCGATCCGCTGGTGCAGACTCTGAAAGATGCATCGGTACGC
>CALMAP010000376.1 GCA_937859825.1 uncultured Terriglobus sp.
AGCTCCAGCGCAATTTCCAGAACCCAGAAACCGACGTGGAGCGGCGCACCGCGGCACATATCGCGACCTACCTCAAGACAAAACGAAGCGAGTGGGAGTCGGAAGTTTTCGTTCAGAAGCGCCGCGTCGCCCAAGCGGAAGAATCGCTGGCAAAGCGCGAGACCAAGAAAGCTCGCGAGGACATCCGCATTGGTTCCAAGAAGGCGCAAGAGTATTTAGATCGATTAGCCGACCTTCGCCGCACCGTACCGAACAACGAGGACGCTCGCATCTTCCCGATGATGTACGCTCCCGTCTTGATTGCTGAGAACAGCCAGCGAATCGTCCGCCCCATGCGTTATGCCTGCCGTCTTGCCGGGAAGCCCGCCGACTACGATCGGCGCTTCCCCGGCACCTACAATGCCCGCCGTGACAGTCTGGACGACTACTGGAACGAGGTTTACGGCCGTCATCACGCCGTCATGGTCATCACCGGCTTTTACGAGAACGTCCCCGTCCACTTCTACGAACATCGCGAGCTAGCACCTGACGAAAAGCCTGCGAGCCTTGTATTGGAGTTTGACCCGCAACCGTCACGGGACATGCTCGTTGCGTGCATCTGGGACCGATGGGGCGGTCGCAACGGACCGTACCTGGATTCGTTCGCCGCCATCACGGATGAGCCTACCCCGGAAGTGGCGGCCACGGGCCACCAACGCACGGTCATTACTCTTCAAGAACACCATCTAAGCGAATGGCTGAGTCCAATCGGCATCGAGAGGCGTCGCCTCGAACACATTCTCAGCGACAGAGAAATTCCATATTTCGTGCATCAAATCGCTGCGTGACGACTTTACTCAAACTGAATTAGCCGAGCAATCTCTGGCGAAATGCCATGACCACTATGTGAAAAAGCGCCGAAGAGCCCTCATCAGGTCGTCAAGCTCCGCTTCCACAGGAATCGCATCGACTGCGTCCCGGAAGCTACGTGCCTCTTCCGCCATCCTCTCCCTTGGATCACCAGTAAACACACCGCCTCCGTGCCGAAAACTTTGATAAGCGATGACATCAACTACCTTTTTCCTAGCCTCGCCGTGGAAAGAACGTAGCAGTTCTTTCGCAAACTGCAATTTGTTGAAGGCAAGGCGCGGCGGTGCCTTGTCAAGCAGCGCGATGAGCTGAGGTAAAGAAGACTCCGGAATTCCCGATGCATCGCGAAGAATCAAATTGAAGGCCCAATCATCAACTCCAGCAACATCCCAGAAGAGATCAGAAGTTTCCTCTCCCGCCGCAGGCATTAGTGCTTGACGCAAAACTCTCGCTGCAAGTTCCACTCGTTTCTCAGACGGAACATTGCCGAAAGACACGTCCCCATAAACTAGGCCGAATGTTCGCAAACCTGGAAGGCCGCCCCGCCGCGCAGCTGAGTTCCGTTCAATGCGATCTATCAGAACGTCAAACAATTCGTCTGGAAAAAGACCTACGAAACGAATGAGGAATCGCGGGATGGCGCCCTGATCGGTGTCCCAATCACGAACTAACGCGAATTCCTTCGCTAGCCCTGCCGCTTCCTCCCTCGTCAGGTTGGTCAACGGAACACCGTACGGACCGAACGCGTCTGCTAGTTCCGCTGCAACCCGTTCATTACCTTCGGTGTGAACGCTCAAAACGGCTTCTTTGAGTGCGGGCAACAGATCTGCGAACTTACCCATATAGGTAATTGCAAAGATAGCTCCCAGCTTCGCCACAGGATCAGCATATCCAGCGTAGGTCTGAATCACTGCAATGTCTTCCTCCGTGGCCCCTGAGAAGACTCTCAAATTACTTGCAGCAGCATGAATGATTTCGCGCGCGCCTGCCTCTATAGCCGCCAATGCTCGCTGCCGGAACACTTCCGGTTGACTCATGTGAATGGCGTTGAACACGGAAGCAAGTTGCCCAGACAGCGCTTTGATTTCTTCGTCGCGAATAATATCGTCCGCCATTATCTCCAGAAAATCTGGCCGATCGACGAAGGTCAGCATGAATCGATGAAATCCTCCCGTCGCCACTCGGACAGCGAGGCACGCCTTCGTCTTCTCCAACGTGAAGCGAGCTTGATTCCCCGATCCCTCAACCAATCTCTCCAAGCTGGACCGGCCCTTCACCATCACATTCGTGATCGCATCCTCCCAGCGTCGTTCTGAAAACTCAGTCGAGAGAATCGGGAGTTCATGATCCGCAGTGCTGATCGCATCCACCACCCAAACAGCGTCCGAAATGTCCAGACTCTCCAGTGCAGAAGAAGCGCGTTCCCTCACCCATTCTGGACAGTTAATTGCTGTCGCTGAACGTAGTGCGTCAAGAATCCGCGCCTTGAGAACATCACTGGCTGGCTGCAGATAGCGATTCGAGAGCGAATCGAGGCAACGAGCCCTTTCAGCATCCTGCCATGTCTTTTCTTCCGGCGAGGAGACTCGGCCCATACGATTAAGGTGATTGTGCAGCAATCTTTCCATGAGGTCTACCGCTTGAATAGCGGAAACCCCATCCCCGGCTAACGCGAAATCAAGATAATCGAGCGCGCTCCTACGGACGGGGCCTACGGCTGCATAATTCAATCCAAAGCCGCCAAATGACATCGTCATTTCGTCCTGCCACTCTGTAAACTCCCCGTCGGTTTCCAACAGCTGACGAATGATTTCAAACGGCGTGTACTGTCCTGTGCAAGCATCAGGCCGCGTCAGGAGCCGAACCGCTTGAAGGAGCATGGCAAAATTGAAGGCCGCATCGGTGTAACGCCGCCAAGATGCGAGCCGCTTCAATACCGACCGCGCGCTGTTTCCTATACTGTTGCGATCGTGCTCGCCCTTTGCGAGTTCCCAGAGAAGCTCTACAGATTCGCGGACGTGTTCGGGATGGTACGCCGTTCCCTCCAGCAATCCGGGCAGCGCAGCAATCACATACGATTGCCCCTGTCGGTAGCTACTACCTTCTCCGCTTTCCGGCACAATGACCGGTACATCGATTGCCATTCGGATGAGACTCAACACTTGAACAGGCTGATAGATTGCAGCGGGCTCCAACTCGCCTAAGATGGTGTGCCTCGTGTATTCGTCTGCACTTCGGAACCGGATATGTAGATCAGCCCATATGCTGTCGAGAAGATTGAGCCCCGTCTCTCCAACCTGTCCCTTGCGCCAGTCAAGCTCTGCGAGGTTTCGCATTAAGCTCTTGAGCGAATGCGCGCCAAAGACGTCATAAACCCGATCCGCATATTGGGTTGTTCGTCCCCCAAGTCCGATGCAGCGATCTTCCACGAGCCAATCGGAAAGCACGTCCGGGATCACGCGCACGGGTTTCGGGCGTGGTGTGACAATTCCGGTAGCCGCTAGCGCGTCAATGGTTGAGAGAATCTCGTCCACTGGCCGTTGCAATAGCTGTCGAGCGGACTCTTGGAACTCCCGGTTCTCCACATCCACCGGCCCAAGAATCGCTATCAAGTCAAGAACGGGTCTCGGTGGGTTGATAGCGAAACGCGACCCACTCAAATCCATTTCGTTCAGCAATCGATCGAAGATCGCCGCGCGAAACTCGTCCAGGGTCGTTAGGGAGGCGGGGTTGATACGACGTGTTGCGATCAGCCTTCCTCCGGCCACAATCACCAAAGGACTGTTGCTGCCGATCTCAGCAAGATGAGCAGCATACGTTTGAAACTCGTTTCCGAGCACTTGTTCTGCTAAAGCACGGCTCTCATCCCGCGACAACTCTTTCAACTCAGGAAACTGAACGACCATCGCCGAGTCCAGGTGAGGATGGAGCGATTGTGCAAGGCGCGTCGTGCTGCCGGGACGGGTCGAAAGCAGCAACTTGAGTGATCGATTCTTGGACGTATCACGAAGCAGTTGCAAGACATTCCCAAGCGATTCGAGACGATGCGCATCGTCCACGATCAATACCTTGCAATCGACAGGAACTTCTTTATCCGAGTCCTCATGCCAGAAAGGCTGGTCTTTCAGAAACAAACACTCGGCTTCA
>CALMAP010000377.1 GCA_937859825.1 uncultured Terriglobus sp.
GCCTCAGCACACGCATCATCCTGGACATTCGTTCTGTTGCGCTGGCAGTGATCACGGCAGTTCTTAAGCATACAAGGCTGGCCCGGCGTGAACGCTGGAAAGGATAGGCGAGAATAGAGGCTGATGTTTCGCTTTGGGAGATTCCGCGACTTCGACTGGATGCTGTTGAGCATGGTCCTGCTGATGTCTGTAATCAGCGTCCTGGAGATTTACTCGGCCACCCTGCATACAAAATTTCACGGCTTCCATAGCAAGCAGATTCTGTTTTTGCTTGCTGGTATCGGTGTGTTGTTCGTCGTTTCGCTCATTGACTATCACAAGCTGATTGACTGTGTACCGTGGGCGATTGGGGGGAGCATCGTTTCTCTGCTTGCCGTGTTGGTAGCAGGGCAAAAGGTCCTTGGCGCCAAACGTTGGATACGTCTTCCGGGAGGCATTCACTTCCAACCATCAGAATGGGTGAAGCTGGTGCTGATCGTTGCCATGGCCCGATACCTTTGGGGCCTGGTGGGCAGGGAACTCGACTGGAGGGAGATCGGCAAAGCTTTCGCAATGGTGATTGTTCCCATGCTGCTGGTACTCAAGCAGCCGGATATGGGCACGGCTCTGACGTATTCGCCTGTGTTGGTTGTGGGCTTGTTTTTGGGTGGAATCGTATGGCGGCGTGCGCTGGTGCTTGTGGTGGCGTTCGCCATTCTGGTCGGCGGTGCCTGGCAGAGTGGAAAGGTATTGAAGCCGTATCAAAAAGCCCGGCTTACCAGCTTCGGGCATCCTGAAAATGATCCAAAAGGTTCCGGGTATCAAGTGCGTCAGTCGCTGATTGCGGTTGGTTCTGGCGGTTTATGGGGGAAAGGCGCAACCAAGGGTACCCAGACGCAGGGAGATTTTCTTCCCATCCCGTACACCGACTTTATCTTCGCCGCACTGTGTGAAGAGCACGGATTTGTCGGTGCAGCGTTGGTGCTGATCCTTTACTTTCTGATTCTTTTGCGTTTAGTACAGAATGCGCAGACTGCGGCGGACCCTCCAGGCACGTTCCTTGTGATGGGAGTCACCGCGATTATCCTTTTCCAGATTGCAGTCAATGTAGGTATGGTCGTTGGCCTTATGCCGGTCACGGGCATTCCGCTACCGCTTCTTAGTTATGGCGGCTCCAGTGTGATCTTTACCTTTTTTGCACTTGGCATTGTCATGAACGTCCGCATGAGGCGGTTCGTGAACTGATTGCAGTCCCTGAGAGACTAGCGCCAAGGAGCGGAATGTTGCACAATGCATGTAGCGAAAGTTCCGCGAAAGATGTTCGCGGATAACTGTTCCAGGAAAGGTGTTGTCTGCCGGTCTGGAAAGCCGTGCCACCTATTGGCACCAGGTTTAGGGGAATTTCAGCAATTTTAGAAAGCAGTCGCAGGAGTGTGGCACCAGGCCACCGCGACTGGAAGAGACAGGAAACAGCCGCGCCGCCGAACAGGCGAACGTTCCCCCCTCAAGGATGAGGAAGGTGCGAACACAACTTCGGCGCAGGGCAGCTTTGAGGGTTCGATTTGAAGAGAGTGTTACAGCAGGTTGAAAGGCAGACGGGCGCAGCGGTTTGCGCGTTCGCCGGAGTCTTGCGATCGAATGACACCCCATCTACGCCAAGCGTAGATGGCTTATCGTCTCCCGTCCCTGTCTTTTCCCTTCGCGGACGGTAGAGACCGGAGCTTCCGCTCCTCTTTGCCAGG
>CALMAP010000378.1:0-15822 GCA_937859825.1 uncultured Terriglobus sp.
GGCAAGCGCCAGCGGTGCGACGTAGGTTTTGGTAAGTGACGGCAGCGCATAGCGAAATGCGCAACTGAGCACAAGCTTCTTTGGGTTCACGCCAGGCCTCCAGCGATGGTTTCGGATCAATGGTTTCGAAGTGCTGTGGAATCGTTTCCATTCAGCAAGAGGAACGGTATGGCTTTCGATGCACGATTGTCAATCGGTTTTCTTAGGATTTTCTCCACCCATAGGTGGAGCTACGTCGAAGTTGGGTGTTTCTTCGGCTTGGTGGCTGTTCAGGAGCCGATCGACCGTGGCAAACTCCGCGTCGGACTCCGCCTTGCGGCCGAGCGCCTTGAGCGACCTGGCGAGATAAAAGTGCGCCCGCTCCGCCTTTGGCGCAAGCGCCAGTGCCCTTCTCAGGGCTGCAACGGCACTGTCCTGATTGCCCGTGGCGGCGAAGGCAACACCGAGTTGCTGTTGGCACAGGGGGTTCGCCGGAGCCTTTTCCGCGGCTGCCTTCAGGGCCGCGACCGCCTCCGCCGCTCGGCCGCCCGTCAGCAGGAGGTTGCCGAAATCAAGCCATGGCTGCGGGTCATTCGAGTGCTGTTCGCTGGCCCATTCCATCGCCTGGCGATATGCCGCTTCCGCATCCGCCGGACGCTGCAGCCGTTCCAGCGCAAGGCCGGAATTGTATTTGGCGGGCAGGTCGTTCGGACGCAAGCGCAGGCAGTGCTCGAAGGCGGCCAGCGCCTCCGCAGGATGGTCGAGCAGGAAATGCGACCTGCCCAGCAGGTACCACGCCGTCACGTTTCCCGGCGCGTGCTCCGTTGCATAGGTGAGCCAGCGCACGGCGTCGGTGTACGACCGCAGTTGGATGTAGTCCGATGCGACGACGACGAGATCGTCCGGAGAGGGTGTCTCACCCTTTGCGCCCTGGGTGTAGGCGGCGAGCGAGTCGCTGTAGCGGCGCTCGCGAAAGAGAAGGTAGCCCAGAAGGAAATTGGCCCTGGGGTAACCGGGATCGCTGAGAAGAAGGGCACGGACGCCGGCTTCCGCCGCGGCGTACTGCCCGCCGTTCACCTTTGCCATCAACTCCGGCGACATCGCCGGAACACTTTGCGCGAATGCCGCGCCGGACAGGCCGGTCACCAGCGAAAGCGCGGCAACTGCCCGGAGTGTGGTCTTCCGGACAGTACCGCGCCTTTTGCCGCATGTCTGCTCTTGCTTTCCGTGCATTGGAATGCGCTCACTGCCTCTGCAGCAGTTTGCCTCAATTCGACTTGCGCGGGTTGTAGCTGATTTGCACCGTGTGAATCTGGGAAGGCCCCACCGGCACCTGTACCTGGTTGCCGGAAAGGGCAAGCGCGCCGCCTTCCGGCTTTTCCATGAGGTTGGTCAGAGTGGCTCCGGTTGCGCCTTCCGGCAGGGTGAGCGTCACCTTGCCGTCCGTACCCGCCCATTCGTAGAGCCGCACGATCAGGGCGTCGGAATCCTCGGCTTTCTTCACCGCGGTCACGGTCACGTTCGTGGCGTCAACGGAGAGGAAGGAATGCTCCGGCTTCCATTCGCCCTCATGGCGCTCGGCCTGCATCGCCTTCAGGTCGTAGTTGAACCGGTAGCCGTGATCGACCGTGGCCGCTTCTTTCCAGGTGCCCGAGTGCGGATAGAGCACGTAGCTGAAGCGGTGGCGCTCACGGTCGGCGTCGGGGTCGGGCCATGTTGGGGAACGCAGCAGTGTGAGTCGAAGCTGATTGCCGACGGCGTCGTAGCCGTACTTCGAGTTGTTGATGAGGCTGAAACCGTGCGCGCTGTCGCCCAGATCGGCCCAACGCATCGCGGGCACCTCGAACATGGCCTTCTCCACGCTGTTGTTGCGCGTGGTCGGCCGCTGGATGGTGCCGTACGGGATTTCGTAGGTCGCCATGGGGCTGGTCGCCGCAAGCGGAAACGACGCCTTCAGCAGCACGTGGGTTTCGTGCCAGTCGATGTCGTTCTTGACTTCTACCTGATCGGAGTTGGCGTAAAGCACGATGTCCTGTGTGAAGCTGGACTGCTGCCAGTGCCGCACCACGCGGACGACAGAACGCAGCGGACCTGTCTCGGTCGTGGTTACGGAGTCGACGGTGTGCAGCAGCGTCGGCGCGACGTCGAAGGTGCCGGGATCGACGTTCCATGCGTCGTAGTCCTTGGGCGTGTCCTGGAACGCCTGCAACTCATTGCCGCATGCACCCTGCGCGATGGAGTCGAAGCCGGTCCTCTTATTAACGAGCGATGTGATGCAGCCCGTCTTGCTGTCGATCACGACGCGCAGCCTGCTGTTCTCCAGCGTTGTGCCTTTGCTTGTCAGGTCCGTGTTGAACCGTGAATGGCCCTGGCCCACCTGCAGCAGCTTGTAGCCGAGCGACGGCACGTCCGGAACGCTCATCAGCACGGTCGCGCTGTGCGTAGCCGCATCTTTGCTCAGCACCTGCGTGCCAATGTGGTGTCCGGCATCATCCTGCGCGGCAATCTCGTCCGTTTCGCCGGATGGAAACTGCACGCGCGCTTCGACAAGGCCATCGCGGCGCTCCGCAAGCGGGTTCATGACTAGAACAGGAACGCCGCTCTTCACCCGCGTATCCACCCGCGCGCTGATTGCCTTCCACGAGTTCTGGGTGATCTCGTTGGCTGACCAGTGGACCTGGTCGTAGTCCTTCTGCGCCTCACGGTAGATGGTGCCGATGCCCGAACCCGCGGCAAGGTCATGGAACTGGTTAAAGAGCACGTGCTTCCACGCGTCGGTGAAGCGGGTGGTGGGATAGCTCATGCCGTTGAGCCACGCGAGCGATGCGTATTTTTCTGCGTTCAGCACCCACTCCTCGCTGTCGCGCATGTTGCGCTTGTGGTCGGCCTGGGTGGTAAACACGCCGCGATGGTACTCCAGGTACAGCTCGTCTTTCCACGTGGGCACGCTCACCTGGCCCGCGGCAGGTGTGGGCAGCGAGGTGTTGCCGCTGGCAAGCGTCTTGTAGTTCCACGTCGGCGAGTCCGCCGCGAGCTGCGTCTCCACCTTGCTGAAGAAGGGCTGGGCGGTGCCGAACTCCTCGTGCGCGGTGATCCGCCCGGGCTCCATCCACTGCAGTCCCTCATCGAGCATGGAGCGCGTGGGTCCGCCGCCGTGGTCGCCCACGCCGTACAGGTCGAGCATGGCGGTCAGGCCGGGAGCGCGGTTGCGCGCTTCAGCCATGTCGCGCGACAGGCGGACCGGGTTCACGTTGTCATTCGCATAATCGTGCGGGAAGTACGTGAGCACCTTGCTGCCGTCGGGCGACTGCCACCAGAAGAGCTTCAGCGGAAGCTGGTTGGTGTCGTTCCACGTCATCTTCTGCGTGACGAAATAATCGATGCCGGAGCGCTTATAAATCTGCGGCAGTTGCCAGTTGTAGCCGAAAGAGTCGGGGTTCCAGCCGATGCGCGTGGTCCTGCCGTAGAGCTTCTGAAAGGTCTGCTGGCCGATCTGAATCTGCCGCACCAGCGACTCGCCGTCGGGCATGTTCAGGTCGGGCTCAAGCCACATGCCGCCCACCAGTTCCCATCGTCCTTCCTGGATGCGCTGTTTGATCTGCTCGTTCAGCGACGGATACTTGTCCGCCATCCACTGGTTGTAGGCTGCCGCCGATTGCGAGTAGGTATAGGTCGGGTATTCACCCATCAACTGGGCCGCGGTGCCGAAGGTGCGCTTCACCACGTCCACGGTCTCGGTCCACGGCCAGAGCCATGCGGCATCGATGTGAGAGTTGCCGGTCAGGTGAAAGGTGCCGGTCTGCAGAAGCGGCCGCACTTCGTCCAGCGTGCTGTGCGCGCGCTGCAGGGAAGCATCGAACCGCGTCTGCTCGTGCTTGTCCAGCGCGGCCAGATCGACTTGCTGAAAGGCCCTGTTCAAGACGGCGTTTTTGCCGTCCGCACCGCCAAGCGATGGCACCAGGTACGCGGCACCGGCCAGTTCTTCACGCAAGTCCTCAGGGTTGGGGCGGTTCGGCGCGAAGCTGATCTTCATCTCCACATGATCGAAGTTTTTGTCGTCCACGGTGGGCAGCAGCTTAACCGCGACCAGAATCTTCTCGCCGGGCTTGGCATTGTGGAAGAGCTGCACCTGTTCCAGATCGTCGCCCAGGGCGACACGGCGGCCGTCGAAGTAGAGAATCTCCGGCATGGGCCCGTTCGCATAGGCGCGGAAGCGGAAGCTCACGTCCACGCCGGTCAGATCATAACCGTGCAGCGTCTGCGGGACCTGAATGACGCGGCGATACCACACCGCCTACTTGCCGGCCTTACTCTTCGTCTGCACGGTTTGCCACGAGCTGTCGTCCAGCGTGGGCGATTCGCCGTGAGGCACATCGCCTGCATGGAACTTCCACGGGCCGTCCGGCAGACTGGTCAACTGCTCCAGACGGTCCAGCGTCGCCTCCTGTGCCGGGGTGAAAGGTTGTTGCGGAGCACTTTGTGCTTGCACAAAAGTGACCGCAGCAACGGCAAGACTGCAGACCAGCAGCGGAACGCGAGACGGAGCATGGGACATCACTTCACCTTTTACAAATGGAATCGTTTCCACAGAACAGCCTGAAGTACCGGCGCAGCCATGTTAGCGCACCGCTGCCTGCTTCGTCAGCGGCAGGGGCCAGGCCACCCTCTTTCTTGCAGGCCCCTGCAAGACCGTGGAACGTTTTACCGTGATGTACTTTCAAACAGGCGCGGGATGGAACCGGTGGGCGGTGAAACCGCGTATCTTCCTTTGAAGATCCGTAAACCGTTGGAGCCGATTTGCGGCCATTCGGCTGCGCGCGAAAGGACAGGGACATCTTTCAGATTGCCAAACTCGCTGACGTTGCCCGCCGCGCCGGCGTTGGGAATGCGACCGCGTCGCGTGCGTTGAGCGGTGTGGGCCTCGTCAGCGAAGAGACGCGCAAGCGGATTCTGAAAGCGGCCCGCGAACTGAACTATCAGCCCAACCGCAGCGCGCAGGCATTGAAGGGAGGACGGTCGGGCATGATCGGCATGGTCATCCCCCGCATGTCGGACATCTTCTTTGCCAGTTGCGTGGACGCGGTGCAGGCCGTGGCGATGACCAACAGTTCGCTGCTTGTGGTCTCTGCTACCCACGACTGCAGCGATCGCACCATGGATGCCGTAAAAGAACTGCTGCACCATCGCGTGGACGGCCTGGTGCTGGCGCTGAGTGAATACCTGACACCTGCCATGGTGCGCAGCCTGAAAACTCTCCCCGTGCCCACGGTCGGTATCGACGCGCCGCTGACAAAGGCGGGCCTGCCTTCGGTAATGATCGACAACTGCAGCAGCGCCGAACTCGCCACCGAGCACCTGGTGCAGCACGGCTACCGGCGCATCATCAGCCTGCAGGTGAACCCGGAACTGTTCACCATTCAGGAACGGCACCGCGGGTATGAGCGCGCCATGCAAAGCGCCGGGCTGCCCGCCACACAGCATGTGGTGGAAGACCGGGCCGCGGCGGAAGACCTGCTGCGCAACTGCGGCAGGACAGGGCGCGATTTTGCCTTGTTGGCGGCGAACGAGGTCGCCGCGAAATATGTCGTCGCCGCGGCCAAACAGTTGCGCATGAACATGCCCGAAGACTTCGGGATGATCAGCTTCGACGATTTCGACCTGGCCGATGCCATGGAGACGCCGCTGACAGTCGTCAAGCAGCCGGTGGGCCGCATCGGTGAAGTCGCTGCAAACCTGCTGTTTCGCGGGTTGAACAGCGAAGACGGCGCTGCTGCCAAGGGTGGGGCGTTGGAGACGGTCTTGTCGGCAGAATTGGTGATTCGTCAGTCGTGCGGATGTAAGAAATAGGCGGTCTTGAAGAGAGATGGTGCACACGGCGCCTTGATTGTCATTCCGACCGGAGTCAGCAGAGCGGAGGGACCTGCTTTCCTTTGAGCGTTACGGCACTCCAGGAGAACAGCAGTTGCTTCGCTGTGCTCACAACACCTAAGTTTTTGTTCCTACTGGTTTGCCTTGATGACAGAATTGGCATGTTCTTCCGATGTCTGATGGATACGCTGCTGCAGATCAGCGAACTTGCGGTTTGCGGCGTCGGCCTGTGCGCGATCTCCCAGTGAACGGTAGGTCTGTGCAAGCAACTGCTGCACACTTGGCTCGTCCGGCGCGAGGGACTCGGCGGTCTTCAGATCCTGCAATGCGCCTTTAGCATCGCCCGACCGCAGCAGCAGCCGCGCGCGGTCCGCATGCGCCTGGCCCAGCCTTGGGCATTGTGTAAGCGCGGTATTCAGGTCGTTCATCACGTCCGGCGAAGTCTCGCCGAGTTCCATGCGCGACTCCGCCCCGCGCCATCGCGAGATGCAGTTGCCGGGTTCGCGCTGGATCAGAAGGGCATACTGTGCCTTCGCGTTGGCCCAGTCCGAGGTGCTCCAGTAGAGGTATGCCAGGTGTTGCAGCGCGTCGTTGCCACTGTCGCCCTCAGCAGCTACGGCCTGCCTGTACGAGGCGACCGCGCCCGGCGTGTTCTGCATGCTCTCCATAATTTCGCCGCTCATGATCTGGGCGAGCGGGCTTTTCGCATCGATGGATTGAACCTGCGAAAAATCAGCCTGGGAAAGCTGTAGGTGGACCTTGCCCGAGAGATACCAAGCCTCTTGGTCCTTTGGATCGGCCTGCAGAATGGCTTGGAGTTGGGCAAGCGCCTCATCGCCCCGGTTGAGGGTGATGAGCGCGCGGGTAAGCGTGATACGCGCAAAGCGATCCTGCGGCAGAGCAGCCACACCGGCCTGCAGGTGCGGAATGGCGTCTGCAGCGTTGCCCATTTGCGCGAGACTCGCACCGAGCATGATCTGGGCAGGCACCATCTCCGGCGCAACCTCAAGACCGCGTGTAAGCGTCGTTACGGCGTCGCTGTAGCGGCCCTGGTTGAAGTAAATGCGGCCGAGATTGTTATATGCGGGCCCGAGATCGGGCGCGAGCCGCAGGATCTTCCGGTATCTCTCCTCCGCCAGCTTCGGGTTGTCACTTGCCTGAGCCTGTTGTGCCTGCGCATAGAGCTGCTGCACCTCGGACGAAACAATTTGCGCCTTTGCGAGCAGCGAAGGCCAAAGTAGTATGGTGCAGAAAAACGTGAACAACGCGCGGCGAGACCAGGCTTGCATCGTTCCCGCACTGTATAGATAAATCGCATTCATGTTCTCTCCAACGTAACCCGACGACTCCACACTTCGCCGCTTTGGATACTCTAAGGCACTTGCCCCATCTGCCTGCAACGCGGCTTTTCGTCTGACCTGCTGACGCGGCCTGGTCGTTGCAGCATGTGCACCAGTCGGTCTCACAACCGCAGAGCCTCACCCATGCTTGGCGTTTAATTTGGCAGAGGGGGACTATTTCTAAGGAGGGCCTACATCTGCGCTATACAGAATGATTCCTATTGGACTTGGTGTTCCTTGCTCTTTATCAGTGCTGCGAGAGAACGTGCATGTCCAGAGATCCCATTAGAAGCTGCTTCAGGCACTCGTTTTTAGCCACGCATAATGATCTGAAGGATGGCTTGGCAAACTCCGACTCGGTCGGGGCTTAACTATTAGAAGTACACGGCAAAAGCGAGCGAGAATCGGTAGATTTCACTTGCTGTGCAGAACGCGCTCCGGATCACTTTCACGGCTCATAAGCACGGCTTCGCCAGGCAAGCTGTCGATTTCTAGAGCGATCCACCGCTCTTGATTGACGGAATGGCGGTGGATGTAGTCTGCTGCGAACTCGTTTCTGTGCTTACAGCTTGAGCGCAATTAGAGCGTATCGACATATAGCTTCCGCCTGCTTTTAGTGGCTTTAGCCACCAAGATAGAAACAGGCTGCGTGAGATACGATTTTAAGCCGACAAGTCAAGCATAAGCAGGAACTCAGCAATGTCAGCCTGTCTTTCAATACGAGAGTAATCTCGCCAGTGATTGCACAGAAAGCAGTCGCCAGGGAACTCGCATGGAGAAGAACATGAAAAACCGGAGTCCGGGGTTCCGCACAACAGCAGGTGGCCCGTGTGGGCCGCCCTGCTGTTGTGCAGCGGTATTAGTGAACGATCAGTTCATCATCGCCTGGGGGCGTAATGGTCAGCGTGGCTACCGGGGCGGCGAAGCCTGTGGCACTCAATGGCAACACCACGAGTTGGTAGCCGTAAATATCCGCTGCGACCACATATTTCCCGTCGAGTGTGATCCCGACAGATCGAACGTAGATCATGGAGCTCACACTGGACGATGTGGCGACCAGAGTAAGGTTTCCGGTGTCGACGCCGCTGTAGAGCAGCAACCCATTGCGAAAGGTGCCGATGACAGCGAGTTTGCCGTCAGGGCTGATCGCAACGCTTTCAGGTGCCACACCTGCCGGCAAGTTGATTGGGGTGCCTGCTTGCGGTGACGTGGAGGTAAGGCCTGTCATCACCTGTACAGTACCTGCGGCGTCAGAAAGCATGCGGAGCACTACAGCACGAGAGGAATCTGCCGGACTGATCGCCATCCCTCCGCGGCCGTTAAGGATGACATAGCTTCCATACCCAAGGGTGGGAAAATCCTTGACTTGGATGAAGCTATGACTGATCGTGCCTCCAATTGAACCCGCTTTGGAGGCAATCGAGGCCACCGAATAGACCGTGAGCCCGCCGGTGCCCCTGGCGAGCAGGACCTTACCATCCGCAGAGAGGGCGAGACCGCTTCGAATGCCTAGCACCGGAATGGTTGCGGCCGCGACGGGTGAGCCGGACGAAATGCCGGACACAGCCACAATCTGACTGGCAGATCCGCCGGAGACTACTGCCTCGTCGCCGCCGGGGAGCATTACGATTGCTTCGCCACTTCCGCCGCTGTAGGCAAGCAGGTTGACTGTTTTGCCCGCAACCAGCGTTCCGGTCTGGATGCCGGAGAAGGAGTACAGGACTTTCGTCAGGCTGCTCAAGGTGAGACCCTGAGAACCGTCCGGGCTCACCGCCACGGCGCTAAGTCCGTTCCTTCCACCATAATTCAGGGAAGTAAGTATTGTTTTCGATAACAGTGAACCTTTGCTGTCGTAAAGGTGAGCGACCTGCACGGTATTGCTACCGTCGGAACATAGTGCAACGCCGAGGTTCGACGTACTGGTATTTCCTCCAGCTGCTGGTTGATAGAGGAGATAAGTTCCTGGTGCAGTGACGCCCGGGTATGCCGTCGATGTGGCGTTCTGATTGATGACCCCGCTGGCACCGACAAGAAAGGTTGCTACATCCACCCATGCACCGCTCTGCAATCTTGCCAACACGAGTGCTGTATTCGCAGCAAAGCTGCTGCTTACAGTTCCTGAAATGGTAACGGGAGCGTTGAAGGTGATGATCGATGCTGGATTGACCGAGAGCGCAAAGGCCGCAGCAAAGGTGTCGGTCGACCTGGTCAGCGGGGTCGGCAAACCTGCCTGAGTAAGCGAACTGAGTGCCGCAGAGGCGCTGGTGCTCACCGTATTCGATGGAAAGTTGAATGTGAGTAACGT
The DNA here is from genome assembly GCA_937859825.1 of uncultured Terriglobus sp. GTDB lineage: Bacteria > Acidobacteriota > Terriglobia > Terriglobales > Acidobacteriaceae > Terriglobus. The sequence goes on from CALMAP010000378.1 coordinate 9,493, forward strand.
CGAAGTGGACGTTTGCAGCGTGGCGGTTGTTGCGGTTCCAGGAACAAGCGAGACGCTGGAACCACTTATAGGCGTCGCAGCAACGGGCGAGGATGGCGATGACTCGCCACCACCGTTAACCGCGGTCACTATGACGTAGTAGGCCGTGCCGTTCACCAGCCCGGTAATGGTATAGCTGGTGCCGGTTGCAGAACCGGCCCTGGTGCCGTTCGTAGTGGAAAGCGAAGAGAAGTTACCGTAGTAGATGTTATAGCCGGTCGCACCGGAAGACGCGCTCCACGAAAGTGTGAGCTGTGCATTTCCGGGTGTCGCTGTGAGCCCAGTGGGAGCGGCGGCCAGGGCAGAGGTTGCGCCAGTTGGCTTGGCTGTGGCCTGCGGCGAGGCGGCCGATTCACCGCCAGGGCCAATCGCAGTGACGACATAATAGTAGGTGGTGCCATTCGTAAGACCAGTCTGCATATACGCTACGTTAGTAATGCCGCTGATCTTTGTTCCGTTCGCGGGTGTAACACCGGGATTCTGCGAGTAGTACAAGTTGTAACTGGAAGCCCCTGCCGAAGAGTCCCATTTTAAGATCACCTGCCCATCCAGAGCGGTAGCAATCAGAACGGTGGGCGCCACCGGTGCGGAGACCGTTGTAGCGCTCGGTGTCGCCATTACCTGACTGGAAGCCAACGACTCTCCCGTCGCACTTACGGCTGTGACTATGAAATAGTAGGCCGTTCCATTCGTCAGGCTGGTAACGGAGTAGTTCGTGCCGGTAAGTCCGATGACCTTACTGGTACTGCTTGTGCTGACGCCGCTTGAGTTTCCGTAATAGACGTTGTAAGTCGCCGCGTCAGACGAGGCTATCCAGGAGAGTGAGACCTGCGCATTACCAGATGTCGCAATAAGCCCAGTGGGAGCGGCAGGCGCGTTGCCTGGATTTGTCGTTGTGACGGTGCTCGCCGCGCCAGCGCCGCCACCGGCACAGCCGAGCGCGAAGGAGACGGCAATGGTAAAGAGAACAGCAAGTAAGAGCTTCTTCATAAGGAGTGTCCCCCGCGCTTCTCGAAAGAATGTGGTGATTGTCGCGATGAGCTGGCCGCTTTTCAGCGGCCGTCCATCGCGGTAGAGGCGGATCGAATAGCAGCTAGAGTGCCGGTTTTAAGCCCCAGTCCTCACCAGATGCCGCGTCCTTCAAGGACATCTGCGCGCCGCCCTGCAGGGGAGAGAAGTTGATCGTCTCTTCCGCAGCACTGTCGATCGGTATGGGAAAGAAACGGACCACCTGGCCGAGTTCAGGGGTGGCGAAGTTGCAGACCTGCGGACTGAACACGAGGCGGTTGCCAGCCTGCTGATAGCTGCCGCTCGCAAACATGATCTGCCGGCTGCCCATGTACGCGGCCTCGCGGTACGTGCCGTCGGCGGCAAAGAGGAATGCGAAGCTCAGATTCAGGTAGCCGCCGTGGACCGGGTCGTTCTCAGTTTTCGCGCCGCGCGAGCCACCAACAACTGAGCCGCCGCTCATGGATGCCAGCCCCTGAAGAAAGCGGCGGAAGCCGCCCCCGCTCTGCTGCGCGGTGGCGCTCGGGGTCGACAGCAGAAAGGTGAGCAGTACGAGGCAGAAGACAACGAGCTGCTTTACGGTGGTGTTCGGGCGGATGGACATGTTCTATCTCCTTGGGTTGTGGCCTTCGCAAATGTCTGGAACGGTGCAGCGTTGTCTTCTCAGAACGGCGAAGGACCATCTATTCTGCCGTCAGGCGAAAATATTTCTTAGCGATGAAGGTCAGGAGGGAAGCCGTGAAAACCGACGACCTTCAGGCAGCCTTCGAGACGTGGTTTGCTTCTCTCCCCGAAGCCGCGCGAGCGGGTCAAAGCACACAATCGGCTGTGGAAAGGGTCTGCACCCATCTGCATCGAGTTGTTCGCTACCAATTGCTGCTGACAGGAGTTCGACAAAGCGAGGAAGTAGACAACGTTTGCCAGGACGCTTTGAGCAATCTGTGCAGAGAATTGAAACGGTGGTGCGAGTCGGGTTCCGACGAAGTTCCGGAGAACCCGAAAGGGTTTCTCAATGCAGTCGCGAGAAACGCCTGTTTCGATGCGGGAAGAAAGCGCAGCCCGGAATGGTCCAGCATGATGTCGAAGGTCCGCTACCGTGCCGCAAAGTCGAAGGAATACAAGTGCTGGGAATTTCAGGACCAGCAGGTATGCGGCTTTGCGGACATGGAGGGAGCTCCTCCTCTACTCGATCGTGGTGAACACACCCGTTTGACTGCGTCTTTGCGAATTTCAAAGTCTGGCACGCGAGATTCGATTGACGACCTGGTGATCTCCATCCTGAACAAAGCCGGCCAGCCTCTTCCCCTGGAGCTTCTGGTTCAACTGGCGCTCCTCGGGCATGGCATCCATGGTCCGGCGAGGTCGTTAGCTGAGGAAGTTGTTGAGGGCGTCGAACTGGTCGATACTCTTGACGCTCACGATCCAGACCCGGAAGTCCTGCTGCTTCAAAAGCGATTCGTGATGTGGATGTGGAATGAAGTAACTCAGCTTCCGGTCGAGCAGGGACGAGTAACCGGTCTGAATCTGGAAGCGGTCACGTTTCTTTCACTTGAGGCCTTTCTCGAGTGTGGCGTCGCCACTGAGGCAGGCTTCGGCCAACTGATCGCTCCGGTACGAACGAAGGAGGTAAAGGACGCCCTGCCTTTGCCGGATATCGGCATCGCCGAGGTGCTGGACCTTCTTATTGATCGTGTGCGCGACATTCGAGGCAGTGCAAAGAAGCGGATCCATCGCCGCTACGAGATGTATTTGCAGCAATCTTCTGCTCCCGCGGCAGAATCAGGCGGGGTTTCACGTCTATGGCAAAAGATGGTTCGGAAAGGCCGATGACAGAGCACCTTACTTCTCAGCAGATCGCTGCATACCAGTCGCGCAGCCTGCCGCCCGCCGAACTGCTTCGCATGTGGACACACGCCTCTTCGTGCAGTCTGTGCGGTGCGCAGCTTCGCAGGCCGCTGGAGCTTGGTTTACAGACAACGCTTGCACGCGCTGCGTTCCAAGCGTCACACACGCATCTGACATACGAACAAATGGAAGGCTACGTCGACAGCCGCCTTAGCAGTTCCGAGCGCGCACAGGTGGAAGAGCATATGGCTGCTTGCGGGCCTTGTTCGGCTGACCTGCGCGGACTTCTGGATGTGCGTGACGTTGCCGCGCAACCCAAACAGACACGCGCATGGTTCTCTTATTACGGTCGAAATGCCTTGTGGTCATGGATTTTTGGTTGGGGTGCAGGGTTAACGCTTGCGTGCCTGCTGGCCGGCTTTGCTTACTTTCGCAATCATCACGCTCAACCAAAATTGGAAAGCGTCGCACAGTCCTTACCGAGGGAACAGCGTTCACCCGAAACGGGACTGCATGACGGTCGACGCCTGCTTCAGGTCAAGGACGGCTCGGTCCGAGGGCTGGAGGGACTACCTTCGATCTTTCAGGCACCCGTGCTTACCGCACTTGAAAGCGGTAGGCTCGACCTGCCTGTTTCCGCAGGATCAAAGCCGCAGCCAGGCGGAGTTCTGATGGGTGACGCGTCGCCGCTCTCGAAGGTCCGGCTGCTTTCTCCAACAGATGAAGTTGTGCAGGACCAGAGCCCCACGCTTCACTGGACGCCTGAAAATGGCGCACTGTATACCGTGACAGTGGGCGACCGCGACTTTAACCAGGTGGCGCGAAGTGGATGGCTGCGTGAAGATACCTGGCATGTTCCTGTAGTACTTCAGCGCGGCAGGACCTACTCCTGGCAACTTACCGTGCGTGTTCACGGCAAGGACATCGCCGTACCCGCGCCTCCTCAGGCGCCAGCGCAGTTTCAGGTGTTATCCAGACAGTCAGAGACAGAGTTGCAAGAGCTACGGCAACAGTTCGGCGATTCGCACTTAGTGATGGGCACAGCTTACGCACGCTACAAATTATGGAACGCTGCAAGGAACGAGTTTACGGAACTGGCGCGTCAGAATTCGCAATCGCCGGTCGCGAACGACTTACTGAAAGACCTTGACCGGATGCAGGGGCCAAGTCGCATGAGCCATCCCTCAGCCAAGGGACATGAAATATCCCTCAGTACCCCGCGCCAATGACGCTGAAGGGTGCCCAGTAAAAGGGGTGTTCGTACCCGGGCTTGCGGCGTAGTGACAGCGCGGCTGTACGCAAGGCTGCCGCATCGCTCACTCCGCTTCGCCGATAACGATGAAACGCAATCATCAGATCGCTCGTGCTGTCGGACTGCACCTTCCATTGACTCACCACGACCGCGGGCACGCCGGATACAAAGCAAGCCCAACTCAGGCCGATCACGCCCTCGCCGGGTGCATCCTCGCCGCGTGCCGTAGCGCAGGCAGAAAGCACAGCCAGTTCCGCATGCAAATCAAGCCGCAGCAGCTCCCAGGTTTCGAGCAGTCCGTCTTCCTGGCTGCCCTTCGGTTCCGCAGCCAGCAGCAAGTTGGAATAAAGTGGCGAGTTGTCATCCAAAGTGGCGTGCGTCACCAGGTGAATAATGCGTGCCTGGGGCGCGTCCTGCTTGAAGAGGCTCTCCCTTGCCTGAGTGCCTGTGTACACTTCGCTGCCCGCCCTGCCGTAAATCTGCTGCAGCTCTTTCACCTCGTGTTCAGCGGAGGGCAACGGGGCGTAACCCATACCGCGGTAGACGGCAGTGACGCGTTCGCGGATCTCCTTCCGGGGAACCGGATTTGCCATCGCGAAAAATTCCAGAGGCGCTGAAGCAGCATGCCGCTGCTGCCGCAACTCGCGCATCGCACGTATGGCCGTTGCCGAAGGCGAGTAACAGACCGTGTGGCGATCAATCAGCAGACCGCCCTCCGGTGACGGCAAGGCATAGAAAGGCACATCCCAAAGTGGTCCGTCCGGCACGATTACAAGAAAGTTCCTGCCTTCAATCAGAGCGGCGATTGGCCCGAGCAGCTTATGCGAAAGCTTATCGGCTGTTCCGCGAAATGCCGGTGACCGGTCCTCCATAGCTTTTTGAAGTGCCTGCACCTCAGTGGTAAGGTCCTGCCTGGAAACAGCCGTATCAACCAGCTTTGCTACAGGATCGCCTCCGGCCTTTGCGGGAGCGATCACGATAGCGTAAAGCTTATCGTCGGTGACGGTAAATTCGATCAGCACGCCATTCGCGGGCAGTGTTTTTGCGGCTTCTTCAATCGAAATGGGAGGCACCTGCGCCGATCGTGCATAAGAACCGGGATGGCGCGCAAATATCTTTGCTTCGAAGTCGCTGTACTCCAGTCGCGCCTTGTCCAGCGCGGACACATGATCGCGCTGCACGGATGCGCTCTGTTTGGACGCTCTCCGGTCTATCTGGACCGTTGTGTTTAGCAAGGCAATGCGAAGCCTCAATTCTTCATCCTGCTTAACTTCATCGCCCGTCATCTGCTTGCGCAGGCTCGTCCGCGCGCCCCGGAAGACGTCCAGCAGCACGCGCGCTTTTGCCCGTTCGGCGAAGCGGAAGGCGGTAGCCAGGTCCTGCTCTTTGGCCGCAATGTCAAGCATGTGTTGGTAGGGAGCCGTCTTGTTTGCAAGATATGTCTGACGCCCCGGCTCGGAACCACCCACGTCCAGCCGTACTCGCTCAATTTCAGCGATGGCCGCCGTAAACTCCGCCTTGGCTTGTTGCAATTGATGAAGATGCAGGTAGCACTGGCCCGCCACAACGCGTGCTCGCCAGACGATATCCCGCTCGCCAATCTGTTCCCCCAAGCCCTCAGACTTCCCGGCGATTTCAAGCGCGCTTTGTATGTTGCCCGCTTTGTAGTAGCCTTCTGCCATTTGTGCCAGCACTGCCGCCATATCTGATGTGGCGTTCATCTTTTCCAGACGGTCAACGCTCTGCTGAAAATAAGAAATGGCCTCGTTCGGCTTTCCCATCCAAGCGTAGGTGTCTGCGAAGTAGGTCAAAGCAAGAGCCGGTTCATACACGTATCCGGCCTTCTCGGCAAGGTCTTTGCCGGCTGTGAGTTCTTCGATTGCGGACGAAAAACGTCCCTCGTATTCCGCAATCCGACCTATACCAAGATGAGCAATTGCCTGAAGCCGCTCCGAGTGAATGTTGGTTGCAAGTTGTAAAGCATTGCGGAACTGAAGGTCGGCCTGTGCCTGGTTTCCTTCGTAGAAATAAACGTTTCCCATGTTCAGCAGAGCAGTGGCTTGTCCTTTGATATTGCCCGCCTTCACGTCTGAGGCATAACTGCGGTCCAGCATCGCCAAAGCATTTAGATAATCTCCCTGGCGTCCATAAACAATGCCAAGGTTGTTTAATGCGTCGGCGATCAG
>CALMAP010000378.1:15832-16227 GCA_937859825.1 uncultured Terriglobus sp.
GTTCTGAAGAAGCTCGCGGGCCTCATCGAGTTCGCCCAACTTGGAAAGCACCGCACCTTTGCCATTCAGCGCACGTGCGGTACCAGCCTGGCCGGCCAGAGCGCCACTCCTATTCAGGCTTTTGGTATACCAATCCAAAGCTGCCAGGAAATCTCCCTGCTGGTCGCAGAAGGAACCAAGGTCGTTCCAGGCGGCGACCAATCCTGCATCATCGCCGATCTGCTGCGCCACGCGAGCCGCAAGCAAGTACAAAGACATCGACCGTTCAACCCGGTCGCTGCCGCGCAGTTCCTTAACACTGCCAAGAAGCTCTGTAATGAGCTTAGGAGCCAGGAGGGACTGATTGCGCTCCAGCAGGGCCATGCGCTCTTCTTCATTTGCGGCACGTACGATTT
>CALMAP010000378.1:16237-17147 GCA_937859825.1 uncultured Terriglobus sp.
TCCGTGCTACTTGAAGGCGCAGCATTCGCAGCAACGCTGCAGAAGGAGATACTGAAAGCAACTACGAGTAGCGCGTGAGGCCATAAAGGACCCGGATTTTTACCGACATAGAACGCCATGCAGAGTCTCGCAGAAACGCCTCGCTTCGAAGAGCGCGCTCTAGATCACCTTCACGATCTAAAAACGCAGTTTCGGCCGAAACCAGTCAACTTTGGATCAATCTGTAGCTCTGGAGCGACGGAATGGCGGAGAGTGAGGGATTCGAACCCCCGGAACCCTTCCGAGTTCTGCAGTTTTCAAGACTGCTGGTATAAACCGCTCACCCAACTCTCCGCGCGTGGTGATGCCTTTGATGCTAGCAGTTCGACCGCGGCTTGTGCAGGGCTTTTCGACGGTGCGACTTTTGCGACCGACCCGCTGTCGCGCCCGTCTAAATGCCCGGAGTAGCATGGGGAGCAGTGGCGACAACGACACAAACCGGTAGCTTTGAAGGTACGCTCAACTCCGCGAAGACCACCATGGTCTTTTCAGAAACGCTGCGTCTTGCCCTGGACAGCTTTCGGGCCAGCAAGGTGCGCTTTCTGCTCACCATGCTTGGCATGATCATCGGTTCCGCTTCAATCATTCTTGTGGTCACGGTTGGGTTGACCGGACGGCAGTATGCTCTCGACACCATCTCGGCGCTCGGCCCGAATCTAGTCGAGATGCAGTACAACGGTGGTACCACCGTAGGTCCGAACAACACAGCCACCCCTGACTGGATGACCCGTGAAGACGAAGATGCCGTGAATGCGGAGGTCCCGGGCATTGCCTACTCCTCACCGATGCTGGAGTCGCACGCCTCCATCAGCATGGGAGACGGCAAGACTAAAGACGCCCTTCTGCTTGGTGTCTCTCCACGGTATAAAGA
>CALMAP010000379.1 GCA_937859825.1 uncultured Terriglobus sp.
GGATGGCTTATCTCAGGACTTGTCTTCAACGTAGCCACAGGGAAAGTCGAAGTCGTGACGCAGCCTGCGCCACTGCGTACCGCATGATTCTGAATTCCTGAGTTGGCTGCTGTACACGGTTGTTCCTGATAGCATCTCTTTCTGATTATGGCGACAGGCAGAGAAACCGGCAAAACTGTTGCGAAAGCGGCGGCAAAGAAAGTTGCCGCAAAGCGCGCTGCTTCAAAAACCGCGAAGAAAAGTGAGGAGAACTACACGAATCCAGAACTGCGCGAAAAGCTCAAACAGCAGGTGCTTGCCGGGGACAAGGGAGGACGCGCCGGGCAGTGGAGCGCGCGCAAGGCGCAGCTCGTGGCGCATGAATACGAAGCAGAGGGCGGCGGCTATAAGCACCCACGGAACGCAGCGCAGAAGTCGCTGAAGCGATGGGGCGAAGAAGAATGGCACACAGCCGACGGCAAACAGGCCATCCAGGGTGAAAAGACCCACCGGTATCTGCCCGATGCAGCCTGGAAGGAACTCTCGCCGGAAGAGCGCAAAGCAACGGATAGGAAGAAGGTTGCGGCATCCACCCAGGGAAAGCAGTTTGTAGGGAATACAGCGGCTGCAGCCAAGGCCAGGAAGCACGCGACGCTTCCCAAATGAGTGTTTTATGCCCGCCTGTAACTTCTTGGTAAGTTGCAGGGCACCCCTCCGTGCATCTGTTGTTATCGCGTAGCCTACGATCGCAAGATTAAGCGGCGTCCTCTCAGAATTCCTGCAGGGCAGCTGCGGTCTTGGCGGTTGTGACGCAAACGCCACTCTGTTGCAGCATCATCTTCTAGTCTCCAGAAGGTTCGCGTTCCTGCCATAAATGAGGATCAGGCGACGCATATAAGTTCCAGACTGGAAATTGTGCAAGGTCGTTATATCGCCGGATGCTACGGCGTGAGTCTGTCTGGAACGTAACGTACATTGACAACTTTTGGAAGTTCATTCGCTTATGTACGATCCCGGTCGTTCAAAGCAGGAGAAAGGGACTAGTCTCACGGGTGCCCCACTCCTTACGGTTTCTCAGGGGACGCGATCTTGCTGCCTCGAAACAGCCACTTTGCGAATGAAGTAAGGCATGTTGCCGTTACTTACCTCAAGCAAAGGCCAGATTATGAGCGCCACTCAGAACCGCTTTCTCTCCACCCTCTCAGAATCTTCACGAGCAGTGATTCTGAGCCAGTCCACGGAAGTACCGATGCCCCTTCGCATGCCGCTCTATGCAGCGGAGCAGGAACCTGTCTTTGCTTATTTCCTCACATCCGGCATGGCTTCGATCGTGGCAACGACCGAGGATGGTGACAGTGCCGAGGTCGGCGTTATCGGGCGGGAGGGTTTCCTTGGCAGTCTTCACCTGATCGGACCGGCAGTTGTTTCCACCAGCGCCTTCATGCAACTGGAAGGTGCGGGTGTTCGCATCCCCTTTAGCGTGATGCAGTCCGTTTACGACACATCCGGCGAGATTCGCAACCACGTTCTGGAATTTGTGCAGCAGCAGACGCTGATTGTGAGCCACATCGCAGCCTGCAACCGGCTGCACGAAGCTGAGGCGCGACTCGCACGCTGGTTGCTCATGGCACGTGACCGGGCAGGAACGGACACGCTCGATTTCACCCAGGAGTTTCTCGGAATGATGCTCGGCGCACGGCGAACTACTGTCACCCTGGTAGCGTCTGCCCTGCAGCGGCTCGGCTTGATCACCTACTCGCGAGGCCGCGTAAAGATTGTGGAGTCCATGAAGCTGGAAGAGATTGCCTGTGATTGCTACCAGGTAATCAAGCACCTCTCGGCAGACCTCTACCGTACTGGCCAGCGCTGACCTTGGACTCGTGACTCTCAGCGCGAAAGCGGCAGCCTCGTTGCGCAGGCAATATACTTCCTCTACTTCTCTCCGGAACGCTCGCCTATTCCATGGGTGAGCCAGGTTGTCTGAATGATGGGGCCACTCAAACCACTCTGCTTCTGCCTTTTTCTTGCTCTTTGCCTGGAAGCAATTTTTGCGACGGGCTACCGCGGCAGCTTTCTGCTCACCCACTCCTACGCAGTAGCGTGGGCTGCCGGCATGGGAGCGCTGGTATGTGTTTGGCTTGGATACTGCTTCCGCGAAGAATTGCTGGGGCCGCTTGCAAAGATCATTCCGGCAAAAGAACCGAAGTCGCGCCGCTGGTTTACCACCTGGCTGCTTCTCGGGCTTTTACTG
>CALMAP010000380.1:0-3640 GCA_937859825.1 uncultured Terriglobus sp.
GAGGCCTGGCGTGAACCCAAAGATCCTTCGGCTCAGTTGCGCATTGCGCTATGCGCTGCCGTCACTTACCAAAACCTACGTCGCACCGCTGGCGCTTGCCGCCACCGTGCTGTGCGCCATGCCTGCAATGGTCATGGCTCAGACCCAGAACGGCGTGAACGGTACGGTCAAGGATTCGAGCGGCGCGATCGTACCCAACGCCACCATAAAAATTGTCAATAACGCAACGCAGCAGACGACTAATGTCACAAGTTCGTCAGACGGCAACTACGCCGCAACCGGCCTGCTTCCCGGCCGCTACACCATCACGGTCACTGCTTCCGGCTTCGGTACCGCTGTTCGCAACGACGTGAATATCGAAGTCAGTACCCAGGCATCGATCGACATCACGCTGAACACGGGAAGCGCGAGCGAAACAGTGGAAGTGACTGCCCCGCTGATCAGCTTGAATACCACCGCGCCTGAGCTCGGCACCACCATTGAAAACGAAGTGGTCGCGCGCCTGCCAACCGTCGTCTCCGGCGGCCGCGGACGCCAGATCGACAATTTCATCTTTCTCACCCCCGGCGTGCAGGGCGACACCTTTTCCCATCGCATCAACGGCGGCGTCGACTTCCAGAGCGAAATCGTCTTCAACGGCGTGCCGTTCTCGCAGGCCGAAACGGCCGGCTACCAGACGCTGGTCAATCCGCCTTTCGAGCTGGTCAATCAGTTTCGCGTAGAGCGTGCGACCTTCTCCGCGCAATACGGGTTGGCGCAGGGCGCGGTGACCTACCAGATGGCCTCGGGTACGAACAAGCTGCATGGAGACATCTTCGAGTTCAACCGCAACCCAGTGTATGACGCTGTGGGTTACTTCAATGCCACCAAGCCGATCGACCGTGAGAACAATTTCGGCGGCACCGTCGGTGGCCCGGTGTGGATCCCAAAGATATACAACGGACGCGACAAGACGTTCTTCCACACGTCCATCGAACACACCAAGCAGTCGCAGTCTGACAATCAGATCGGCACGGTACCAACGGCCGCTGAAAAAACCGGCAATTTTGCCGACTTTGTGGATTCAAATGGGAAGGTCATTCCGATCTACGATCCTTTAACCGGCAATCCCTTCCCGAACAACATCATTCCGCAAACCCGTTTTAGCGCAATTACTCGCAGCTTGCTCGCCAATATCCCAGACCCCGACCGCCCGGGTGTTGTGAACAACAAAAATCCGATCCCGAACGCAATTCCCAACATCAACACGGTTTGGGGTTTCACCATCGACCATAACCTTACAGCCACGCAGTCGATTCACTACACGATGTGGCGCAACAGCTTTAACAATTCCGGGTTCGACCAGGCACCGATCGTTCCCACGACGAACATCCTGCAGAGCCAGCGGTACTTCCCCAACAAGGGTTCGGTCTACCTGCTGAACTATGTAAACACCCTCACGCCGCACCTTGTGATGACTGCGGGCGCGGACTGGGTGGGTGAGTTGAACAATCAATTCAATGTGGGTGGCGCAGTGAACTTCGCAGGCGTCGTAGCCAGCCCAGTTGCACGCACCTTTCCCAACATCAATTTTGATGGAACCAACGCTCCCACGTCGTACGGAACGGGTGGCGGCAATTCCTCGTCAGTGAATCGAAAGCTTGGTATTGCGGTCGTGAACAACTGGCTGTGGACACATGGTGTTCACACCTTCAATATCGGCGGGGAGATGCGTCGTACCTATCAGGACGACAACGAGTGCCAGAACTGCGCCGGGCAATTTAACTTCAGCCGTCTGACCACCGCCAATCCGTCTAATCTTACGCAGGCAAACAGCGCTTTTTCCGGCTCATCCTTCGCCAGCTTCCTGCTTGGTCAGGTCGACTCCGCGCGGCGTATTTTCGCGAACGAGTTACGTCTGCGTAACCTTTCGTTCTCCCCTTACATTCAGGATGACATCAAGTTCACGCCCAAGCTGACGGTCAATGCCGGCCTGCGCTGGGACATCCTTCTGCCGTTTAAAGAAATCAACAATCAAATCGTCTATCTCGATCCGACACGTCCTAATACTGCGGCAGGCAACCTGCCGGGTGCCGCGACCAAATTCGGGTTCTGCGCTGCGTGCGCGGGGCGTGACCGCGCAGACATCTATGCCTTCCACATCAGCCCGCGCATTGGCTTCTCTTATCAGCTTAGCGATAGGACAGTGATCCAAGCGGGTTACAGCCTTGCCTTCCTGAATGGTGGTTCGTATGAGTACGGCACCAACAAGGTAGCGGTAAGCTACGGCAACCTGCTGCAAGGCGCATTCACCCGTAACAGCAACAACACCAACGTTCCCGGCTACGGGCAGTGGGACAGTAACCCGCTCCCGGCTCCATCTTCCGGTGCGTTTACCCCAACCATTGGCAACGGCACCCTGATTCGCGCATTTGACCCGGTGAGCAGCGGCCATGCACCGTACATCCAGCAGTACAACTTCAACGTGCAGCGTCAATTGCCGTGGAACCTGTTCATTCAGGGTGCCTATGTCGGCAATCACGCTGTGCACCTGAACGGTCAGTTGAACCCAATCAATCAGCCGAACCCATCCATCCTGCAGTACGGATCGCTCCTGAAGTACAGCTTCAGCGATCCTGTTCAGGCTGCAGCGCTGGCAAGGGCTGGCTTCAAGATTCCCTACGGCAACTTCGTCAATGACTTCGGCAGCGCCGCAACGCTGGCACAGGCACTCTCACCGTTCCCGCAGTACTCGCAGATTTACAACAATTTCGACCTGACTGGAGCAGCGAATTACCAGGGCCTGCAACTTAGCGTAGAGAAGCGGTTCTCAAACGGCCTCTCGTTCCTCACTTCTTACACATTGTCAAAGACGCTCTCCAATGTGGACAGCGGCTTCTCAACCTTTGCCGCGACCTCAGAAAACAAGTACAACCAATATCCGGAATACACGGTTGCAGGCAACGACATTCGTCATAACACCAAGGTCAGCGGTACCTACGATCTGCCCATCGGTCCCGGCAAGACCTTCCTGAACAGCAGGGGAGTTGTAGGCCAGATTCTGGGTGGCTTCCAGATCGGCGCCATTCTCACCTACTACAGCGGTACGCCATTCGGGATCGGACTCTCCAACAGCAACCCACTTGGGTATGCTGGCGGTTTCAATCGTCCAAATGTTGTTCCCGGAGCCAAGATCGGCACGATCGGCTACAGCAAGGCAACCTCAATCAATGGACGCGGGAACACTACCCCTGTCTTTACGACCAACGCATTTGCCAATCCTGGTGACTTTGCCCTGGGGAATGCTCAGCGCAACTACAACGACCTGCGTAACCCTGCCTACTACAACGAAGATCTCAACGTGCGTAAGCAGTTCACCTTCCACGAGGGGATCAAGTTCATCCTTCAGGCGGACTTCTTCAACGCCCTGAACCGCACGATTCTCGGGGGCCCTGACACGACGCTCGGCGACGGCAACTTCGGCCTCGTCAACGTCGGCACCGATCACGGCGGCGTCCCCCGTCATCTGCCGTTGCTGATCGCGGACGGCGATGGCCTGTCGCCCGGCTTCCCGCTGCGCGTCGCAGCCGCGGCGGGACTCGACGAGCCGGTCCTGGAGGATGGGGGCGTCCGCGTCGGCGGCGTGCGGACGCCCCCATCC
>CALMAP010000380.1:3650-4900 GCA_937859825.1 uncultured Terriglobus sp.
ACCGCGCGCCGCGGCCAGATGAGTGGCAAAATTACCTTCTAAATTTCAACCGATTCCTCCTACGCTCTGCCGGACTTACTTGTCTGGCAGAGCATTTTTTTGCTCCGGCGTAGAACTCTTGCTTGCAGAGCGACAAGCGTAACTCGACCGAGCGGACTGTACTTGGTAACCTTCGCGCAGTATGAGCTTGAGAGTGGACTTCTACCAAGACCTAGCAGCCCTGCCTGTATCGTCGTAGAACTTTCGAGAGATACGGCGTCCGATTCTTGGAGCGGAGCAGAACGCAGACAACAAAGCTCAAAGGGTTTTCGCCAGTGCGGAGAAGGGCATCCGGATACCGCTTACGCTCTGTCAATGGACCGGCAGTTAGACCAACTGGTGATGAATTTCTAGTTGAAACCTCCGTTTCTTCCTAGAACTGGGGAACAACATCACACGGTCAGCTTTACTCACATGGACATGCCCCTTGTCATCGCACGCTACATCCAGAGAGTGATATGTGGCTGCATCCTCTCGCCCCTACAGAGCGGCCCTTCGGCCGCCGTATTAGCTCCACCAACGGGACTAAGCTTTAAGCACACATGTGCAAAGTAGGCTTTCTGTGGACACGTGACACCTAGCGATTCATGCGCAAAAGTAGCGTTGTTCAAGTGAAATGCGAGGATCGTCGTATCTATCCGACTTTTCGGGGGTACGCACATCTACTGAAGCATGCAATCATCGCTGTTCTCGCCGCTTATTAGAACATGAGTAAGTAGACCCTGCCCCATGGGCAGACCCTGCGCCCCTAGTCGAGCAAAACAGCTTTGCTTCCAGAACAATACGCTGCTCCGATTTGTGCAGCCTTTGATCTCGGCACGACGGGGTGTCCATGCGGTATGATCTCGCCAAACCAGGGACGAGAGCTTGGGCTGGGAACAGGTTTACTCATTATTCGGAACACGCCCTGTGGTCTCCGCCGCGATCGCGGCGCTGCCGATTCTTACGGTCCTGTTGCTGCTTGGAGTCCTCCGCAAGCCGGCGGGGCTTGCTGGGTTGTGCGGGCTGGGGCCAAGTCTTTTCGGCGCGTTGGTGTGCTATCGCATGCCGGTAGTGCTCGCCTTAAGCGCAGCGGCCTATGGCATTGCTTTTGGTCTGTTCCCTATTTGCTGGGTTGTCTTTTGGGCAATCGCCCTCTTCCGGTTAACGACGGTCACGGGAAAGTTCACGATCATTCGCGCCTCCATCGGGCGAGTAACACAGGACGCGCC
>CALMAP010000381.1 GCA_937859825.1 uncultured Terriglobus sp.
AGAACGCCACGCTTGACCGCGTCGATTACAACATTGGCGAGAAAGTACGCCTGTTTGGCCGCTACACCTACGAGAAGAGCAATGCGGTCAACGGCAGCCTTGTGACCACGTCGCAGAGCTACTCGCCCACGACAGACTCCAACGGCGTCATCGGCTACACGCACATCATCACGCCGCGCATCATCAACGATCTGCGGCTTGGCTACAACAAGTTCCAATCGAACCAGTTGAACTACTTTGCCGTCAACGGGCTGAACAACGCCGGTACGGCGCTGGGCATTCCCGGCTTCACGGCAGATACAACGAACGGTAATCCGGGCATTCCGACCATCGCTCTGAGCGGCGGCTATCAGAGTCTCGGGGCGGAAGGAACCAACTGGTACCAGGAAGACCGCACCCTGCACGGCTACGACCAGGTGAGCTACAACCTGAATAAGCACACCATCATGGCCGGTGTAGATATTCGCCGCATGACCATTGGTCGTTCGGCCACGAACCAGAATCGCGGCCAGTTCAGCTTTACCGGCAACTACTCGGGCAACGCGGCAGCAGACTTTCTAACAGGCTACTCGCAGACAGTAATTACGCCGCTCTTCCAGATCAAGGGTGCGATCGGCGAATGGCGCAACGGCTTCTTCGTCCAGGACAACTGGCAGGTGACCCAAAAGCTCACGGTGCTCTACGGCATTCGATATGAGTTGCCGCTGGTGCCCTACAGTTTGAACGGGATCGGACGTATCCTGAACAGCACCTATACGGCCCTCATTCCAACCAGTACCGCGACCACGGGTGCTGCGTACACTCCAGTACCCGGCTTCAAGTTCCACGATCCGAACCATGACCTCGTCTCGCCTCGTCTCGGGCTGGCGTACCGCGCCAATGAGAAGATCGTCGTTCGCGCAGGCGGTGGTATTTACTACAACCCCAACCACTTGAACGCTTTCACGCTTTCCACCAGCAACTATCCTTTTGCGGCGTCAACCACCTATAGCGGACCGACGAGCGGCATCGCCACGCAGAGCTTCAGCAATCCTTCCGGCGGCGGCTCCGGTTCCGCTTCTGCAGTTGCGGGCACACCTGGCACCTACCAGACCGCATTTACCGACAACCACTACCTGCCGACGCCGCGCCTTTACCAGTGGAACCTGGATACCGGCGTTGAGCTGGCGCCGGGCAGTGCGCTTGAATTGCAGTACCTGGGCTCACGCGCGATCGACCTGGACCACTCGCTCTATCCCAACCAGCCTCTGCCTGGCGCGGGCGCAGTCAACCCGCGGCGCCCGTACCAGCTCTTCGGCCAGATCCGCCAGATTCAGAACGACGGCTTCTCCACCTATCACGGGCTTACCGTCGTGTACCGCCAGCGCAACTACCACGGGCTGGACATGAACCTGGGCTACACCTGGTCGCACACGATCGACACCTCGAACGACGCGAACGGCGGCGGAACGCCGATGATCCAGTACAACCTGAAAGCCGACTACGGGAATGCCAACTGGGACATTCGCAGCCGCTTCGTTGGTGCAGTGACGTACACCATGCCGAGCCTGACCCGCTATGGACACCTGGTTGACACACTGGCCGGTGGGTGGCATGCAAATACCATCGTGACCATCCAGGGTGGTATGCCCTTCAACGTGGCCATCACCAACGATCAGGCCAATGTTGGTGGCATCGGCACACAACGAGCCAATTTCGTGCACACACCCCGGTTCTCCTGTGGCAAGGCGCAGTACATCGCGAAAACCAACTGCATCGACACAACCGCGTACTCCCTGCCTACGCAGTACACCTTCGGCAATACCCACCGCAACGATCTGCGTGGCCCAGGCTTGGCAAACACGAACCTTTCTATCTTTAAAGACTTCGCAATCGTGGAGCGCCTCCGCCTGCAGTTCCGTGCTGAAGCGTTCAACGTCTTTAATCACGGAAACCTCGCGAATCCTGGCAACATAACGCTCCCCAACCCGGGAACCAGCGTGGGCGGCGCAGGCTTCACCATTCCAGCGAACAACACCTTCGGTCAGATCACCAGCAGCGTTGGCGATCCCCGCATTCTGCAGCTTGCAGGCAAGATCAACTTCTAGGCGTCGATACTCAACGTGCGATAGAGCCGCTGGCCTGACGGTCCAGCGGCTGTATCTTTTTAGACAGCACAGACCAGGAGAAAGCAGTGAACAAGGCATGGAAGCGTTCCGCAACGTGGGTAATTACGGCTTTGTTACTGGGTGGAGCAGGCATGTTCACCCTCCATGCGGACACGCCCATGACCGCCACCGATTACGAGCGCGACCCGGCGAAGATGCTGGAGGCATATCGACATGTTGAAGCAGCGTCCGTCTCCGATGCGGAAGAGCAGCTTCTGCATGAGAAGCACTACATGAGCCACACCATGCGGTCGATCTTCCCGGCCAAGTTCGCGGGCACGGCGCTGACGGTGCTGCTGAAAAAGGAAGAGAACAAGGACCCGAGCGCCCTCTCCGGCATGCTGGACGCGATCGACAGCGGCGGCCCCGGCGCGGTGTACGTGATGAAGGTGGAAGACGGTGCGGACATCGCCGGCATGGGCGGCCTGATGGGCACGGCCATGTTCCATCGCGGCTTCTCCGGCGCGGTGGTGGACGGCGGCGTACGCGATCTGCCGCAGCTTACCAAGATCGGCTTTCCTGTGTTTGCGACGGGGCCGGTGCCCTCCACCTCTGTTGGCCACTACCGTTTCAGCGGAAAGAACATCCCGCTGGAGATTGCCGGCACGCACGTAGAGGCAAACGACATTATTGTCGCCGACTGGGACGGCGTTGTTGTCGTTCCCCGCGCGAAGGCTGCCCAAATCCTGATCCAGGCGCAGAAGCTGGACTTCAGCGAACACAGCATGTACCCGTTCCTCGAGAAGTTCCATTCCATCGTGGAGGCGGTGAAGCAGTTCGGCAGGATTTAGCTTCCTGTAGACCGAAGGGACTTGTCACATCGAGAAAGCTTGTTGTTTGTCATCCCGCAGCGCAGCGCAGGGATGACAACGGAAATGGGATGTCTGGCTGAACAAAGGAAGAAACGAATCAGCCTCA
>CALMAP010000382.1 GCA_937859825.1 uncultured Terriglobus sp.
ATCAATGTACTAGCAATCGACGCACAGTGAACGGTGCAAAGCGCGCTTGACTGACCGCATACCGGTTAGGCGAAGATAAGGCGAAGTAAGTATGCCTTCTAGCGCCACAATCCGAATCCAGGTCGAGTCGGCTCTTGCACACAAGATTCCCTCGGCACTCACCCCACCTGCTCGGATGGTGCGCCCCGTCGTCTCAACTGGCATTGACCCTCTGGACGAACTCGTGCAGGGCGGCTTCCCGGTCGGGGCAGTAACGGAGCTCGTCGGCGAGACGTGTTCCGGGCGCATGTCGCTGGCCTTGTCCTTCCTGTCACAAGTGACGGGAGCGGAGAAGGTTTGTGCGTGGATTGATGCGTCGAACACCTTCAACCCGGCTGCAGCCGCAGCGGTCGGTGTCGATCTCCGCCGTCTCTTGTGGGTGCGTTGCGGCGTGAGCGAGACGAGTTCCGAGCAGCAAACGCGCAAGTTCACTATGCCGACGGAATGTTTCACTCCAAAACCTGTGATGAAAGGGCTGCACGGTGGCGGCCACGGAACGCATCCGCGAAACGAGGTGAAAGGGCTGTCTGCAGCAGTGAGCCGGTTCCTGAGTGACGAAAGAGTTAAGGCGCGCTGTGCTGAACCAATCTCGAAACCTCGACCGAGACCACAGAACTTTGAGCCGAACTTCAAGCCCGGCTCGACCACGGTGCGCACACCGAAGCGCGCACGGGTCTATGACGCGGTGGAGCAAGCGTTGCGCAGCACTGATCTGCTCATTCAAACGGGCGGCTTCAGCGCGATTGTTCTCGACTTCGGAGAAATCGCAAGCGAGGTAGTCAGTCGCATCGAACTTTCGACCTGGCACAGATACCGCGTGGCTGCGGAGCAGACGCAAGCGAATATCCTCCTGCTCTCGCAGTACGCCTGCGCGAAAAGCAGTTCGGAATTACAACTGCGCCTTTCGCCCCTGGAGGATACTCACGAAGAGAAGACAGTTTTCACTGGCCTCAGCACTCACGTCGAAGTGTTGCGGCAGCGTTTCACGCAAGCGCCCAGCAATGTCATACCGATGCGAAAACCGTCGCAGAGTGTACGTGAGGCCCGGTGGACTCATCGTGCAAGTTGGGCAGGTCCGCGATGAGCCGACTGTCAGAGCTCTACGCCTGCATCTACGTCCGGGAACTTCCGGCACAAGCGTTGCTGCGCTTGCGACCGGAGCTGCACGACAAGCCCTGCGTCGTGTTCGAAGGCGAGCCACCCACGGAAACGGTGTGTGCGCTGAATACGCGGGCGCGTCTTCTTGGTCTTCGTCGGGGCATGACGAAGGTAGAAGTCGAGACTTTTGAGAACGTGACGGTGTTGCAACGGTCTCTGAAGACGGAAGCGGCCGTCCGCACAATCCTTCTGGAATGCGCAGGTGCGTTTTCGCCTCGCATCGAAGACCGAAGTATCAATGGACTTTTTGTTTGCGTCGTAGACGTAGCAGGAACGGAAGGACTCTTTGGACCGTCGCTAATGCTGGCAAAGCAGATCCGGCAGCGCATTCGTTCTGTAGGCGTCGTGGCCTCCGTCACGATCAGCGCGAATGTTCATACAGCCGTGTGCGTGGCGAGAGGACTGAGCAGCGGCGTACCGCTGCGTGTCGTTCCTCGTGGTGAAGAGGCGAAGGCACTCGCACCGCTGCCGGTCACGGTGTTGGACATCACGGAAACTCAGGCTGAGACGTTTCTGACCTGGGGCATTCGGACAGTAGCGGCGGTAGCAGCCCTGCCGGAAAGATCGCTCATTGCACGGTTGGGGCAAGATGCGAAGCGGCTGCTGCAACTGGCGCATGGCAAACATCCGCATCTGCTGCAACCGATTGACGTTCCGTTTGTCCTCGAAGAGCAAGCAGAGCTCGATTCGCCGCTCGATGCTCTGGAGTCGCTGCTGTTCGGCCTCTCGACGATGTTGGAACAACTCATCGTGCGAGCGCGGTCGCGTGTACTCGCGTTAGCGTCGGTCACGATCACCCTACGGTTGGATGGTGGTGGATCGCACGCACGTACCGTGAATCCACGTGTACCTACGAACGAAAAGAAGCTCTGGCTCAAGCTGCTGCAACTCGATCTCGAAGGTCATCCGCCGAACGCTTACATCCTCGGAGTTCATCTTCATGCAGAGCCAGGCGCAACGAGTAAGGTACAGCTCGGCCTTTTCTCTCCACAGCTCCCCGAACCGGGAAGGCTCGATGTCACTCTCGCGAAGATCACGGCGATAGTCGGCGAAGGCAATGTTGGCGCGGCAGTGCTCGATGACACGCGGCGGTCGTCTGATTTTCATATCGAGCCATTTGCGATACCTACGGCAGAACCTCCATCTTCTGGCACTCCTGCGACTGCGTGCTTGCGCCTGCTTCGTCCGGCAGAACGAACACGAGTGGAGACACGGCAAGGTCAGCCTTGTGAGATTCAATTCCGCTCGCGTTGGTACGTCTTGGAAAAGGTGTATGGGCCGTGGCTGAAGGGCGGCGACTGGTGGAACGAATCTATCTGGGGAAACGAACAGTGGGATGTCGTCGGCAAAACAGACGATAGCGCGCGGCTAGTCTGCCGGCTGTCGTATGACTTCATTCACAAAGATTGGCATGTAGCGGGGCTCTATGACTGAACGCTACATCGAACTGCACGCCAACAGCGCCTTTTCGTTTCTGGAGGGCGGGTCGCAGCCGGAAGCCTTGGCGGAACGCGCGTTCGCACTCGGAATGACTGCAATCGCAATGCTGGATCGGAATGGTTTCTATGGCTCGGCACGACTGCATAAGATCGCGGCGGAGAACGGAATCAAGGCCCATGTTGGCGCGGAGATTTCCGTTACCGGTCTTGGGAATCGACTGGCGCCTCCCGTGTGGCTACCGCATCAGCATTTGGCCGAACCGCCGCGCCTTCCGTTGCTGTGTGAAACGCGCGAAGGCTACCAGAATCTTTGCCAGTTGATTACGCGCTTCAAGATGCGCGAGAAAACAAAGCAGGAAGGTTCTGCAAAGCTCACGGACCTTGAAGAATACAGTCGCGGCCTGGTGTGTTTGACAGGGGGAGAGGAAGGACCGCTCGCTTCTGCGTTGATGACGGGAGGTGAAAGCGCGGGCCGCGCGACCGTGGAGAGGCTTGTCGGCTTATTCGGGGCAAACAATATCTTCGTGGAAGTCCAACGTCATCGCGAAAGAACGCAGGAGTGGAGGAATCAAGCGGCATTGCGCATCGCAGAATCACTGCACCTGCCGGTCCTCGCGACGAACGGCGTTCGATACGCTACGCGGTACGACCGCGAAATCGCTGACCTTTTCGCCGCGATACGCAACCACACGCGATTAGATCGCGCTGGACGGCTCCTTGCTCTCAACGGCCAAAGGCATCTGCGCGCCGCTGACAAGATGGTGTCACTGTTCCGCGCTGTCCCCGGCGCCGTCGAGAACACCGTAGAACTGTCCTCGCGGTTGGGGTTTCAACTCTCGGATTTGGGCTATGAGTTTCCACGCTACCCCGTGCCTGTCGGTGAAACGATGAATTCGTTTCTCGCCAAGCGTGTCGCGGAAGGTGTTGCGAGACGTTATGGGCCGAAGCGGGATGCGGGTCTGCTCGAACGCGCGAAAAAGCAAGTCGCTCATGAACTCAAGCTGATTGAAAAGCTCGGGTTCGCCGGGTACTTCCTCATCGTCTGGGACATCGTTGAATACTGCAAGAAGTACGGCATCCTGATTCAGGGGCGCGGGAGCGCCGCTAATTCCGCAGTTTGTTATGCACTGGAACTCACGGCGATTGATCCGGTAGGAATGGAACTGCTCTTTGAGCGGTTTCTGTCCGAAAGCCGCGGTGAATGGCCAGACATTGATTTGGATCTGCCTTCAGAGGAAAAGCGCGAGCAGGCCATTCAGTACGTCTATCAGCGTTACGGTCAGCTCGGCGCGGCCATGACGGCGAACGTCATCACGTATCGTGGCAAGTCCGCTGCACGCGAGGTCGGCAAAGCCCTGGGCTTCGATCCTGAGTCGTTGCAGCGATTGTCTGGTCTCGTCGCGAACTATGAGTGGAAGGGACCAAACGACACGATGGCGCGTTCGTTTAAGAACGCGGGCTTCGCTATACAGCATCCGCGCATAGCGAAGTACCTGGAACTTTGTATGCGGATACAGGACTTTCCGAGACATCTGGGCCAGCACTCAGGCGGCATGGTGATCTGCCAAGGCCAGCTCGACAAGGTCGTTCCTCTGGAGCGCGCGTCCATGCCCGGTCGCACCGTCGTGCAATGGGATAAGGAAGACTGCGCGAACCTCGGCATCATCAAAGTGGATTTACTCGGACTCGGCATGATGGCGGTCCTGAAGGACTGCCTTACGCTTGTACCGGAGCATTACGGCGAATCGCTCGATCTGGCACAACTGCCCGATGATGAAGAGGTCTACCGAACGCTGCAGCGTGCCGACACCATCGGTATGTTCCAAGTGGAGAGCCAGGCGCAGAAATCATCTCTGCCGAAAAATCGACCCGAGAAGTTCTACGACGTTATGGTGCAAGTCGCCATTATCCGACCCGGTCCGATTGTCGGGAAGATGATGCACCCGTACATGCGCCGTCGCCAGAAGCAGGAAGAGGTGACCTACCCCCATCCATCTTTGGAATCCACACTCAAGCGCACGTTGGGCGTGCCGCTCTTCCAAGAACAACTGCTGCGAATGGCGATGGTGGTCGCAAACTTCACCGGATCGGAAGCCGAAGAATTGCGCCGGGCTGTCGGAATGAGGCGGTCGTGGGAGCGCATGAAAAACCTGGAAGGGCGGTTGCGTGCCGGCATGACGGCGAACGGTCTAGATGCGGCAACGCAGGAAACAATCATCCAGAACATCAGTTCCTTCGCGCTTTACGGCTTCCCGGAAAGCCATGCTGCGAGTTTTGCGCTCATTGCCTATGCGTCGGCTTACATTAAGGTCAAATACCTCGCGGCCTTCACCTGCGCAATATTGAACAACCAACCGATGGGGTTCTACAGTCCTTCAGTCCTCATCGAAGATGCGCGTCGGCATGGCCTGCGTGTAAAGCCTATCGACATTCAACTGTCAGATTGGCCTTGCACAGTCGAACACGAGCACGACCACTCCTTATCGCTTCGTCTCGGTCTAGGCTACGTGAAAGGGCTACGCGCTCAATCTGCGGAAGCGATCGTGAAAAGCCGTGCCCCGGCGCGGTTTACGTCGATTGATGATCTGGTGCTCCGGGTTCCTGAGCTCAACCGCAAAGAACTGGCTTTGTTGGCGAACATCGGAGCACTCAACACGCTCGATGGGGTAGAGCACCGTAGAGATGCGCTGTGGCAAGTGGAGCGCGCGGGCAAGCCGGAAGGCCCGTTGCTCATGCAACAAAGCCAATGGCTGCGCGAAGAGATGAACGAATCGCCCCTGAAGGCAATGACTCCCGAAGAACGGCTTGTCGCAGACTATGCCGTTAGCAGTGTCACCACTGGCCCTCACCCGATGTGGTTCCGAAGGCACGAACTGCGGCGTAAAGGCTTCTTGCGCGCCGTGGATCTCGGGAGCAGACCCGATGGCTCGTGGGTAAAGACGGCGGGACTGGCTTTTGCCAAACAGCGCCCTGGTACGGCTTCCGGCGTTGTCTTTATTTGAATGGCGGACGAAACCGGCGAGTTCAGGATCTTTGTGGCTCCCGATTTCTTTGAGCTAAACCGCCGCGTGATCCAGCAGGCGAAGTTCATTGGCGTAGAAGGGCCTCTCCAAAAGGAAGGGCCGATTATTCACGTCATGGCGCGTTCACTTTATGAGCTTTCGATCGAGAGCCCGGCTGGTCACCTCAAGGTGGAATCGCATGACTTCCACTAAACCGGGCGCCCAAGTCGGCGGCTTCCGTACGGAAGTCGATCAGCAGAAGCTCGGACCTGCACTCGTTATTACGGCTGGCCTCATTCTTGGAATGCGGACGATACGATGGCAGGCTACGCACAGCGATGGACTAGCGGGAGAGGATTGGGAGAAGGAGGTCGAGCATAGCGCACGTGTTGCGAAGAGAATGCTGGCCTATCTCACAACTCGATATCCTGATTTGTTTCAGTCCAAGAAAGTTCCCTGGTATGTCGCGACAGATGACGATTCTCCTCGATAGAGGACCACGGCAACTTCTGCAGATAGTGTTCAACCGGACCACTGATCGCGAACGATGCGAGTACTGATCGAAGATTGCATTGCCTATTCTAGCCAATTTAGATACCGGCATTGGTAAACACAAGCCGATAAAAGCTATATGTAGAATTTGAACGGCAAACGGGGCTCGCCATCAAGCGGCGCTGCGATCAGCACATCCCCGACCTCGTTCGCGAATCGGATGGTTACCGGAAGGCGATCATTGAAGAGGCAGGTGTTGAAGTTGATTTTGGTGAGCCCAAGGATATCAGCTAACACCGTCGTCAATGGGCATGTCCCTCGAAGAATCCGAACGGAAATAGGATTCGGAGTTTCCGGCCCCATGTATGTGTCCAGGCGAGGCACATAGCCGGATGTCCACAGATAAGCTGAGGTGTCACTCACCTTCAACGCTGATCCACGGATTACTGGATAAGCTCCTGGCCGAAACATCTTGAGATCGTTCTTCAGATCGACAATCTGTACTGCAACGAGATTGGTGGTCGAGTCGCACCCTTGCTGAAAACCTTCCCACTCCTCGTCGGTAAAGGCGCTCGTGGCATGAATGAAGAGCTCTGCTGGCGGATCGTCATGCTGTAGCTTGTATTCAGCAATGACCATCTCTATCAGTGATTTTGCAGAGGTTCCATCAAGATGGAACTGTCGAGTGTCTGTGTGGTACCAAGGTCCTAGGGCCCCCCGAAAGACGACGCCTTCTCCATCGCTCAAGAACATTTGAGCCGCACAACAGGCGTGTCGGGCATCGCTTGCGAGTTCACTGACCTTGTAGACCAAGCCGACGTAACAGACGCCTGGACGAACGCCGGCCAACTGCCATGGTTTCCCCCCGGCCTTGTAGTAGGCCCCGGTGCCCAGCTTCCAAGCAATCGTTGCGGGATCTTCCACCTTCCTTTGGAGAGCACCATTGCTTTTCACAAATTCGCTTGGCGTAAGAGTTGTTTCCCTCACAATCTGAGTGACGATCTGGTCTTTCAGGAGTCGCGCTTTCAGTTGGCGCCGAAAGTGCGTGGCGTACTTGTATACCTCGGCATCATCTTCCTCTATGCCAAACAGCGTAGGGGTCTTCTCGAGCTCTTGAGCACGGCGCTTCGTGATGGTCACTGAACCGGCGATTCGCTCATCCTTTCTAACGGTGGAAAGCGGACGCCCAAGTTCATAAACTACCTCTGGGATAACCACAAACCAAAAATTCGGCGGATTTTCGGCGCGGCTCTTCTCTTTGATGAGGCGAGACACATATAAATCGACTGCAGCATGAATCGCTTCATGGCGATTTTCGAGATGGAGAGTTCGATCAAGCTCTGCTGGGTCGATGTCCTCGATAAGGCCATGAGGTTCTCTCGGCCACTCACTTCGGAACGCCGCCGCGAAGCCGGGAAAGATTACGTGATGAGCTTCAATGGCCTTTGATCTGAGACCAGGTTCGGGAACGGGGATAGGCAAAGCCATGCGCTCCCCCCAAATGCGAAACCGCCTGACCCCTTCACGAGTTCCAATAATGCCATAGCGAGTGACGGGGATGTGGGATGGATTCCCAGCGGGACCGAAAAGGAATAAGCCATCGCGTGGGTAAGCCATTTGCTGCTTGTGCCCGAACTCAAGCATGGGTTCGGCGACGTGAATCAATTCGCGAACATCTTTTTTAGATTTCTTCCGCTTGGATGTCTTCCGTGTCTTCATCGAATATCTCCGTCCCTAGATCGGGAGTAGGGTCATCTTCATCAGACTCTTGGTCGTCATTGGCCGCCGGAATTCCCACCGGCGAGCGATAGAAGATCGGCGGTAGCCGAAGATCAATCGACTCTGACGGTCCCACGGGGATCGAAAGCACCGATGAACCTTGCGCCAGCCACTGCAAAAAGGCCAGCAGCATATCTCTCCACCGGGCGTTCCTCCAACCTTTCGCGAACGATCGCCGAAGCTGGTGCATCCTCGCAGAGCTCTGGATTGGAGTTTCTCCGTCCGTAGTGAAGATGAGGCGACCTCTAAAGCAAATGTGACGGACAGGAAATGCTTGATAGGAAGGAGAAACGGCAAAGTGCCAGTGAACTCCTCGCTTCAAGGATCTTCCCTGCAGCAGGCGACTGCCTCGATACGGATTCCAGTCGAACGGAACTTTGACGATTGGCGCAGACTTCGCCACCCAAAATGCCTCATGACGATTCGCCATCATGTAGGTGCCGAGTCCGAGACGTTTCAGATAATCAGCTAAGGAAAGATTGATGAGCTGAGTGATGAGTTTTCGGCCTTCCTGCTTTGGAATCGCGAGTGCATTCCAGCCTTCAAAAAGGAAGGCATCAAGTTTCTTTGCTGTCG
>CALMAP010000383.1:0-2023 GCA_937859825.1 uncultured Terriglobus sp.
CGTGCTGATCAGCTTCATGGGCGCGTACATGGCGGCGCTGAGTTGGGCCGATCTGACTTTCGTGCAACCGGCCACTGCCTTTGGAAACGTGGTCACGGCCTTAATCGGACGTATCTGGCTGCATGAGGCCATCTCGCCACAACGCTGGGCGGGCATCGTTCTCATCGTGGCGGGCGTTGGGTTCGTAGCAAATTCCCCGTCACGAACAGAGCATCTCGCAGTTGCAGAGATGCAGGGAGAAGAGCCATGACGCACACCAACAGCTCTACTCTTTTCACGATTGTGATTATGGTCTTGATGGCCACTGCCGGGGAGACATTCATATCGGCCGCCATGACAAGGGTTGGCGATCTTGATGAGATTCGTGCGAAGCAGGGTTTCGGTGGTGCCGTTCGTGCCGTTGTGACCTCCCCCTATCTCGCGGCAGGAATCTTCTGCATGGCGGTCAGCTTTTTTTCGCTGCTCTTCGCACTGGCTGGTGCGGACCTGAGCCTCGTCGCGCCAGCGACAAACTCACTCACCTTCGTGACGACCGCGGTCGCGGCAAAGTTCTTTCTCAAAGAGAACGTAGACCGCAGGCGCTGGCTTGCGGCGATCTTTGTCTGCGCGGGTGTGGCGCTACTGGCGCGCTAAGAACTTCATAAGCCCGGAAGCAGGCAAATCCGGCTGCAGAAAGCGTGCGCTTCTTGCATGCTCGCTTGTGACCGCTTCTGCTGCAAGATAGCCGCTTCGCACCGCACCTTCCATCGTGGAAGGCCAGCCGGTTCGGGTCCAATCCCCTGCGAAGAACAAGCCTGGCACCCCGGTTTTCTGCGCGGGGCGAAATTCATCCAATCCGGGCACCACAGAGAACGTAGCCTTGGCTTCCTTGAGCACGGCGCCTTTGAGCAGCCGGGCCGTTCTCGCGTGAGGAAAGAACTGTGCAAGCTCCTGCAGAGCGGAGCTCAGGATGTGCTCGCGGCTTTGCTTCAGTTGTGCGTGAGAAGCCGAGATGGTCAGTTCCAGATACGATCCACTTCCTGTCGCACTGCCGCGGATCTTCGATTTGTGGAACATCCATTCGATCGTCGTGTCCAGCAGCACCGCGTGTTCCAGTTCGGTGATTTCGCGGTCATACCAGAGGTGGACCGTTGTGATCGGCGAATGCTGAAAGGCGTGTAGTCCGTTGGGCAGAGCGCGATGCAAGACATCGCCGGTCAGGAACGCCGGAACGTGCTCAAACGAGACTGCAAGAACGACAGCTCTCGCCAGAACGTCTGGCTCATCCCGCATGATGACGCGCCAGCCGTCTCCTTCCGGGCGCAACTCCATCACATTGCCCTTTAGAAGGATCGCTCCATGTTTCTCAGCATCGGTTGCGACCGCGCTGTAGAAGTCGGACAGCGGTTCTCTGGGGATGCCGAGCTGGCCGCCTTCAGTCGAACGCAGAAATGTCTCATGAAAGACCTGCCCGGCGTATTTCACGGAACAGCGCTCGAAGCTGTCGTTCAGTGCTCCGACGATGACCGGTTGCCAGAAGTGCCGTATCGCACGTTGTGTTTGCCCGGACCGTTTGAGCCACGAGGCGACGCTCTCGTTGTCATGCTCAGGATAGCCGCGTAGAAACTGGAGCAGTCCTTTGGCAATCGCGGCCTTGTCCGCCCATCGCAGCATCGGTGCGCTGAGAAAGGAGAGCGACGAGTGCGCAGGCGATGGGAGCACGCCTGGAACCAGCAGGCTGCGCCGGCCGCCCGGCTCAAGGAAAGTGTACCCGTCGTACCACCGGATGCGATCCGCTACTCCAGCGACCTCGCACAAGTGCCGCAGGTTGGTGCAGCAACCCACCATCACGTGCTGTGAATCGATGACCTCTTCCACAGCGGGATGCAGGTAGGAGTAGGCACGCCCACCGAAGAACGGCTTACGCTCAATAAGCGCGACCTTGGCTCCTGACCTTGAGAGCGCGGACGCCGCGGCAAGGCCAGCCAGCCCGGCACCCACGACCGACACATCGAACTGGTGAAAACTCAATGCTGCACCAGCC
>CALMAP010000383.1:2033-2433 GCA_937859825.1 uncultured Terriglobus sp.
CGACAAAATCGCGAGCTTCTTGCCTGTGGAAACCCTGATCCGCGTGGCGAACACTTCGTAATTCGCTGACTCGATCTCCTTCAGCAACGAATGGTAGATCGCGATCAGCACTCGCATTGCCGGCTGGCTGTCGCGTTCCAGCAGCGGAACCAGCTTGCATTCTGCGGAGTAGAAGCTTTCCGCACGGCCAGCGAGATCACGCATGGCGGCGCGCAGGTTCTCGCTCATCGGGCTACCACTCGTCGCCGAGATAATCTGGTCAGCAGAAGCTCCGTGCGCCTGCAAAAGTTCGTTCGGAAGATAGATGCGTCTTCGTGACGCATCCTCTTTCACGTCGCGCAGAATGTTTGTGAACTGAAACGCCTTGCCGAGATCGACGGCGTAGTCGTTCGCCCTCTCA
>CALMAP010000383.1:2443-8025 GCA_937859825.1 uncultured Terriglobus sp.
CAAAGATACGGATCGTAACCAGGCCCACGACAGACGCCACAAGATAACAGTACTTCTCAAGCGCCTCGACCGATTCATACAGATCGTACGTCCGGTCTGCCAGCTTCACTTGGTTCACGCCCGCGGGTGGTTCCGGCAGCAGGTCCATGGCAGTTCCCTGCACCAACTCTTCAAGCAGCGAATCGGCGATTTCATACCGCAGTTGCACATCACGCACAGCGAGGAAGACAGGGCGATCGACTGCGGCTTCTGCCCTGCGGCCGCGAAAAGATTCCAGCCACTCCGCCATCATCTCCCGCCGTTCCGGCAGAGACCGGGACTCATCATCGGAGATGTCGTCCGCGCGCCGCATGAACGCGTACATCGCACACATGGCATCGCTCTTTGCGCGAGGAAGCGCCATGAAGCCGAAATAGAAGGTTTTGCCTTCCCGCTTGGCGATCGTGCGGCAGTCCGCGTACGCAGCCGCGAGCTCTACACTCTGCTCCGAAGAACTCAGCGGAGCCCCCGTGAGCCGCGGTTCCAGCCGAGCTTCCCAAGTGCAGCACCGGCGAGCAGCTTGAACTTTTCTGCACGCGTGACCTCGGGCCGCTGGCTAAGCGTGTCAAAGCCGATCCGCTCGATACCGCGCAGAATTGCCAAGCCGCCTTCGCTGAAGAGACGCAGCGTAGCAGCCAGCTCTCGATCCACCTTGTCGATCAGGGGCACGCCTTCTAGCATCATGGCACGCGTCTCCTCGACCAGTTCGCTTACCAGCGCACGGTACCCCGGTGTCGCTACGCCTGCACGCAAGACATCTTCGGTCACGCCGTGCGCGATCCTTCGATCCTGCGGCAGGTACACACGGTCTCTTTGCTGCAGATCCTCGCCTACGTCTTGCCAGAAATTCGCGAGTTGCAGCGCGGTGCAGGTACGGTCCGCCAGAGTATGAAGTGCCGGGTCACGATAGCCGCAGAGCAGCAGTACCAAGCGCCCAACTGGGTTGGCGGAGTTCTCGGAGTAATCCACCAACTCGCCAAGATTGGCAAAGCGCGTCTTGAACTGGTCTTGGCGAAAGGCACGAACCAGGGCATGAAATGGCTCACGCGGGAGATTGCATGCGACGATGCTTTCGTGCAGCGCCACAAAAACCGGGTGCTTTGAAGAAGCTGGATGATCGAAGCATTCATCCAGCATCGCGTCCCAGGTGTCCAGCAGCCTGACAGCCGTAGCGCGGTCTGCAATCTCATCACCCAGATCGTCCGAGACGCGGCAGTAGGCGTATACCGCGTGAAAGTAGGGGCGCAGGCGCTTGGGCAGCAGCTTCGTCGCGACGTGAAAATTTTCGTAGTGCGCTTCCGCAAGCGCCTTGCACCAGGCTTTAGCCTCGTCCAGCGACGGTCGCTGGTCCGGCTCCAGCAGTGTAACGGGAGCGCCTTCAAGCCGATTCGCAATCGCGGCCACTGTCATTGCACACCTGCCGGAAAGATAGCTGTCTTGATGTCGAGCCTACCCTCGGTGGAGCGCACCATCATCTTTTTAAAAACTTCCGGTGTCTGCTCCAGGGATGCTCGCCCGGTGATGAAGTCTTCCGCGCGCACCTCGCCACTGCAAATTAGATCAAAGGCGCGGCGGCAGGTCTGCGGTGTGTGATGAAAGCTGGCTTTCAGTGTGATGTCGCCGTAGTGGAGGCGGTTCGTATCGAAGCTGACCCGCGTTCCCGACGGTGGACCACCGAACAGGTTCACCGTGCCGCCTTTGCGCACCATGGCGACGGCCTGCTCCCACGTCTCAGGGGTTGCGACGCACTCGGCCACGATATCCGCACCCACGGAGCCCTCAGTCAAGGAACGCACCTGCTCCACAACATCATTTCCGCTGCCTAGCTGGACGACCTCGTCTGCGCCAAAGCGCTTCGCGCTCGCAACCTGGTCCTTGCGTTTGACGACTGCAATCACCCTGCAGCCTGCAATCTGCCCGACACGAAGGAACATCAACCCAATCGGCCCCGCTCCGATCACTACCAGCGTGTCGCCTGCGCAAGCGCCCGTCTCCTCAAAGCCGCGCACCACGCAAGCCAGGGGTTCGGTCAGTGCCGCGTGCTCAAAGGGCAGTTCGTCCGGCAGCTTGAGAGTGTTCTTTACCACGATGCGAGCAGGAATGCGCATGTACTCTGCGTAGGCTCCGTTATTGAAAAGCAGATCGCTGCACAGGTTCGGCTGGCTGCGAACGCAGAAGTAGCACTCGCCACAGGGCGCAGAATTCAGCGCAACGACCCTGTCGCCCAAAGAAAATCTTTCAACGCCTTCTCCAACCTCGACCACCGTACCTGCGACTTCATGTCCGAATGGCGTGGGAAGCTGCAACATTTGCGCGTGGTAGCCGCGCCGGTACACCTTAAGGTCCGTGCCACACGTAGTCGCCGCCCCTACCTTCAAAACCAGCTCGCCCGGTGCTGCGGTAGGCTTCGGCACCTCTTCAAACCTGAGGTCTTCCTTACCATAGAGCACTACCGCCTGCATCGACTGCACCATGCCTCCATTTTCTCATTGAACCCCCTGTGTCACAGTAGGCGAAACGACCGCACCGCTTTGCGCATCAGATACACTGTCCCGCAACATACACAGGAACAGGCGCACCCCCTAGCGATGAAGTTTGCCTCACCCACCGAGTTCGCGAAAGAGCAGATAGCAGCGCTGCAGGAATACTCTCTGCTTTCCTTTCGCTCGCTCGCGAGCCTTTTTACTCCGACCATTTACTGGGGAGACATTGCCATCCAGATGGATTCCATCGGGGTCGGTTCCTTGCCTATCGTGGTGCTTACCGGCTTCTTCACGGGCTGCGTTCTTGCGCTGCAATCGGCCACGTCGCTGCAGCAGTTCGGCGCCGTCAGTATGACCGGGCGGCTTGTCTCGCTCTCGATGATGAAAGAACTTGGACCTGTGCTCACCGGCCTGATGGTCTCCGGGCGCAACGCCTCCGGTATGGCCTCTGAGCTTGGGTCGATGAAGGTGACGGAACAGATCCCTTGGTGTCGATCCCACCCGGAAGCTCGTTCTACCGCGTATTTTTGCGACCGTTTTCATGCTGTTTTTTCTGACCATCCTCTCCGATGCGGTAGGTGTCGCAGGTGGCGCGCTGGTCAGCGTCTTCCTGCTCGGTCTGAACTTCAGCAGCTATTTTCACTCGACCTATCGCGCACTGGTCTACGCGGACGTTGTGCAGGGCCTGACCAAGCCGGTCTTCTTTGGCTTCATCATTGCCAGCGTGGGCTGCTACTTCGGCATGAACACCAAGGGCGGAACACAGGGTGTGGGCCGCGCAACCACTCAGGCAGTAGTCGTTTCCTCTGTCATCATCATCGTGGTGGACTTCCTGATCAGCCGCACCATGATTGGCATCTTCGGACGGTAGAACATGGCGGAAGCAAAGCCCGAAGCCGGCCAGAGTGGCGGAGCAGTGAAGGTTGATCCGAATCAGCCCGCTCTCGTCTTCAAAGACGTAACCATGGCCTTTGACGGCAACACCATCCTTGAAAATATTTCTTTCTCTGTTGCCCTCGGAGAAACATGTATCCTTCTCGGCCCGGCCGGCAGTGGCAAGAGTGTCCTGCTGAAACTGGCAAACGGTCTCATCCGGCCGCAGAGCGGAAGCATCTGCGTCTTCGGTGAGGAGATCACCTCGATGTCTGAAAAAGACCTGTTTTCTTTAAGACGGCGGGTGGGCATGGTTTTCCAAGAGTCGGCACTCTTTGATTCCATGAACGTTGAAGACAACGTCGCCTATCGACTCAATGAAGAAGGTGTCAATACTTCCGAGTCGCACAAGCGTGTCGAAGAGGCGCTGAATTTCGTGGAACTCGGCAAAGCAATTGACAAATTTCCCTCGGAACTGTCGGGCGGCATGCGACGCCGTGTCTCCATCGCGCGCGCCATTATTACCCAACCGGACCTGATCCTGTATGACTCCCCAACTGGGGGTCTCGATCCGATCACCTCGACGACGATCGTGGAACTGGTCGTGAAACAGCGGGACGTAGCGCACACCACCGCAGTGTTGATCACTCACCGCCTGCAGGATGCCTTCACGCTGGCAACACACCGCTTTAATCAGGAAACGAATAAGATGGAGTTGATTCCCGACGGAGCTGTGGATCAAAATACACGGTTTCTTGTGCTGAACGAGGGCCACATGGTCTTTCAAGGCACGACCTTGGAATTGACCGGCTCAGACGATCCGTGGATCAAGAGCTATCTGGCTTGACGTGAAACACCTTCAGCAGTCGCCCGACCCAAGCCGGCGATGGAAGAAGTCCAGCATCTCGCGATAGAGGTGAAGCGCAAGTTCTGGATCATAACGAGGCCCTTCATCGCGCATGAACGCATGCGCGCCATTCACTTCATGCCACGCATACTTCAGGTTCAGCTCATCAAGGCGTGCAAGTACTTTACGACGCGCCTCGAGAGGAATGTGAGGATCCTGCCTGCCCCAGATCATCAGCAGTTCGCCCTTGATCTCGGCGGCACGCGCAAGGGAGTTGTCCTGCTTGCCCTTACCCAGTGAGCCCTGCGCGATGTCGGTGCCGTAGAAGCACACCGTCCCGCGCACCTCCGGTTCCATCGCTGCTCGAAAGCTCAGGTGACCGCCAAGGCAGATACCGAGTGCTCCGATCTGGCCGGTGCAGTCTTCCCTCACCTTCAGGTGGTCGAGGATTGCGCGCGTGTCGGCGTCGTAGCTGGCAAGTTCCTTTTCATATTTCCACTTGTTCCCGCGATCGCTTCCCGCCTGGTCGTAGGCGAGCACCGTACCAGCAGGTTCAAACTCGTGGTAGACCTCAGGCATGGCAACGATGTAGCCGTGCCCTGCCAGCATGGCTGCGGTTCTACGGATGGGTCCGGTGATCTGAAAGATTTCGGAGTAGAAGATCACCGCCGGGTATTTGCCTGCGGCGACCGGCTTGATGACATGCACGCGCATCGGCCCGTACGACGTAGATAATTCTTCAAACTGCACATCGGTAACGATCACATCTATCTCCAGCTCACGGCTAAATGCCAGCGCAAATTGCGTTCCGCAGTCTTTCGCAGAACGGCTTCGTACTCCTGCAGTTCTTCCCGGATAAATTCACTATCACTCCCCAGCAAGGCGGGATCACGTTGCAGTTCCTGCAGTAGCGTAGAAACGGTCGCGAGGCCATCCGTGGCCGCATACCACTGTGGTGGCGGCAGCCTGTCGATAAGCGTTGGGTCGCCGGCGCCCTCTTCGATCAGGAGCGCCATCGAGTTGACATCTGCCGAGAAGTATTCGATCAGCGGCCGTGCGCCAATGGTAGCGGCAAGCCGGTCCAGCGCATCTTCGTTACGGGCAAGGGCGCGGCCATTCACGAAGATGTCGTAGCCAGGGTCTTCTCCCTCTACGACGATGTACATCGATGCAGCCATCTGGGTGGATTTTACTGCTGGAGAACACATCTACGGGTTTGCGATCGCAACCAGAATTGCGTTGTGTCCTTACGCATCCGGTCATACACAAAGCAACAAGAGCCCCGACAACCGTGTAGAGGCGCATATTGAGTGCATGCTTAATTTCGGGCGCGGAGCACC
>CALMAP010000384.1:0-3831 GCA_937859825.1 uncultured Terriglobus sp.
GCCTTTGAGCCGCGCGTGCGTACTTCTTCGCCTGCATTGAGCAGCATGATGACGAACGTAAACAACACCATAATTGCGCCGGAGTAGACAATTACCTGGGCCGCTGCAAGAAATTCCGCACCCAGCGTCCAATAGATCACCGCGAGCGACATCATCACCACAACCAGAGAAAGCGCGGAGTTGATCGGGTGTCGCTGAAACAGCAGGTTCAGCGCTCCCGCCACGCACAGCAGGCCGAAGATGAGAAAAAGGGCGATTTGCATCGTTCCGGCAAGTCCTTCAATTCATGCGACAACTAGGTTTGGATTTCTGACTGATTGTACCGCTTCGTATGTTCGGGAAGAGCGTCTGCTTAACCGTGGAACACGAGAACAAGACTGGTGATCACAATATTCACCATCGCCAGCGGCAGCAGAAACTTCCAGCCGAAACTCATCAACTGGTCATACCGGAAGCGGGGAAGCGTCGAGCGTACCCAGATATAAAGGAACAGAAATGCAAAGACCTTTAAGACAAACCAGAAAATCGGCAGGACAGCGGTGATGATGGGGCCGCCGAGGTTTGCTGGAAACAGGTGGCCAAGCGGAGAGGTCGCGCCACCGAAGAACAGCAGCGTCGCAACGCAGGAGACAGTAATCATGTTGGCGTACTCAGCCATGAAGAACATCGCAAACTTCATGGAGGAGTATTCCGTGTGATATCCGGCCACAAGCTCCGATTCCGCTTCAGGAAGATCGAACGGGGCGCGGTTGGTTTCCGCGTATGCCGCCATCAGGTAGATGAAGAACCCAAGCAGTTGCGGCCAGATATTCCAGCTTAGGACGCCGTGCGCAGACTGGGAACCCACAATGTCGCGCAGCCGAAGCGATCCCGCGCGCAGCACGACGCCAACGAGCGAGAGTCCGAGCGCAAGCTCATAACTGATGACCTGCGCGGAGGCACGCAACGACCCAAGCAGGGAGTACTTGTTGTTTGAAGACCAGCCGGAAAGGGAAATGCCGTATACGCCGATGGAGGTGATTCCAAGGATGACCAGAAGGCCGATGTTAATGTCCGAAACCTGAAAGAGATCGACGCCGCGGTAGGTCGTGAGATTGCCGAAAGGCACGACCGCGATGGAGACCAGCGCACAGGCCAGCGCGATCATGGGCGCGATCACGAACAGCGGGCGTTCAACGGCCAGCGGCATCAAGTCTTCTTTAAGAAAAAGTTTGATCCCGTCCGCGAGTGGCTGTAACAAGCCGAAGGGACCGGTACGGCTGGGTCCCCAGCGGTTCTGGATTCTGCCGATGACCTTGCGCTCAAGCAGCACCGTGTACGCGACGGACGTCAGCGTAATGACCAGCACCACGGCGATCTTGAGCAGCGTAAGCAGAATGAAGATTTGCGTGTCGGTCAGATGCATCGCTTAGGGGTCGTTCCTTCTTTCGTGCTTAGTCTGTGGTTTCGTCCTGCTGGTGCTTCGTCCTGCGCTGGATCAGTCTGCAGGAATGCCTACCGGCTCATGCGCGTATTTGTGCTGCAACTCGACCAGCTTTGGCGAGAACTCTCCAAGCGTACCGCTGGTGAACAGGTTGTCGTTTGCCGGAAGCACAAGGTCGCGGCGACTGGTCTCGATCTGCACCAAGTCCGAAGGAGCGTCGGGTGACAAGTGCTGGTCATTGCCACTTAGCAATTGAAGCCGTAGCAGATCGTAACCTGGTACCAGACGCTGAATTTCGTCAAGAATGGCGAAGGGATCGAAGGGTGAGAGCTTCGGTTCAAGGTTATTTGCGGTGAGCCACACGGCGTGACGGTCTGCTTCACCGGACTGAACGCCGCGTGTCTGCCCCAGGTCAGCCCGGATGCCGTTGGCCTGCGTCGCCTTGCCGAAGGGAACCAGCTTACGGATCTCGGCTCCCATCTTATCCGCAAGCCGGACGATCAGTTCGAGGTCGGTGCGGACGCCCGCCTTGTCCGCCGCTTTCTTCACGAGTTGCAGATCGCCATAACTGTTCACCACGGAGCCGGATTTCTCATAAAGGTTCGCCGCTGGAAGAATCACATCCGCAAGGCGGGAAGTTTCTGTCAGGAACATGTCCTGCACCACAACGAACGTGTTGGCCAAAACCTCCGGGTCGACAGAGTAACGCGCGACAGGATTCGCATTTACCACGTACAGGGCTGCGAGTTCGTTCTGCTGGGCAGCGTCAAAAATTTCGAGCAGATTCAGCCCGGCTTCTGTGGGAAAGCGTTCACCATACTCGGCGGTAAACTCGTGATGGCCGGCCACCGGCACATAGCCCGGAAGCATGTCTGGCAAGAGACCCATGTCTGCTGCACCGTGGCCATTGGCGTAGTCGTTGAGCAGTGCGAAATTGGTGTTGGGATGACTCAGACCGAACTCGACGATCCGCTTCAGGTCATTGCCACGCAACTCCGAACCGATGAGCACCAGCAGCTCCTGCTCACCGCGCAGGGCCTCACGGAACTGAGTCAGTGCCTCCCCGTCGTTCGCCGCGCTGGATGCAGCGGCATCGTCCCCGGCAAGATAACCTGCCATCGCACCGTAGCCGTACGGTGCAATCTGCAGAAACGATTTCGCCTGCCTGCGAAGCTTGATGGGGGCATGGTTGGCTACATAGAGACGTGCCGCGTTGAGCCGGACGTTCGAGCGGATGTTCCATGCCGTAAGCGGATTCTGATTGGTCGGGTCGCCGCCAATCAACAAAATCGCGGGAGCGCGTTCATTGTCATGCTGCGACGCCACGCGATCACGGTGTCCGCGCATGGCTGCGGCAAACGCCACGTAGTCTGCCGTGCGGTGGTGGTCGATGTTATTGGTCCCAAGCACCGAGCGCGCGAATTTTTGCAGCAGGTAAGCTTCTTCGTTGGTCAGGCGGTTGCCGCCGACGACGCCGATGCTGCGGCCACCGCGGCTGTCACGGATTTCACGAAGGCGTTTGCCCGTGAACGTGAGTGCCTCCTCCCAGGAGACAGGCTTGAAGGAACCGTCCGGCTGCTTCAGCAACGGCTGTGTAATGCGGTCTTCGCGATTGGCGAAGTCGAAACCGTACCGGCCCTTGTTGCAGAGGAAGTCACCGTTCAGGCCGCTCTTGTCGCGATTGTCGCCGCGCACAATCTCGCTACCTTCGGTCGTGGCGCGGACACCCAGCGTGGTCTTGCAACCGTCACCGCAGTGCGTGCACACCGTTGCAACGTGGTTCATCTCCCACGGCCGCGTCTTGTAGCGGTAGGTATCGCTGGTCAGCGCGCCCACCGGGCAAACGTCGATACACATGCCGCACTCTTCGCAGTCCAGGTGGGCCAGGCCGTCTTCACTCTGCGATGCAGGAATGTTTGGCGCGATCACGGCAGAGGAGCCGCGGTTCTGAATGCCGAGCGCGTAGACGTCCATGCCCTCGCCACACATGCGGACGCAGCGGTAGCAGAGGATGCAGCGCGGACGATCGAAGTAAACGGTGGGAGACCACTTCTGCTCTTCGCGATGGTTCTTTGGTTCCGTGTAGAAGCTGTCGGCCGCGCCGTACTTGAAGGTCATGTCCTGCAGTTCGCACTGACCGCCGGCATCGCACACAGGGCAGTCGAGCGGATGGTTGCCAAGTAGGAGTTGCAGCGTCGATTTGCGCGCCTGCGCGATCTCCGGCGTCTCCGTAGCGACGATCATGCCTTCGGCCACTGGGGTGGTGCATGCCGTCTGCAGCTTGGGCATTTTCTCGATGCGCACCACGCACATGCGGCATGCGGCCTGCAGAGAAAGGCCCGGGTAGTAGCAGAACGCGGGAATCTGAATGCCGTTCGACTTGCAGGCGTCGATAAGCAGCGTGCCCG
>CALMAP010000384.1:3841-6090 GCA_937859825.1 uncultured Terriglobus sp.
TGCTGGCCGTCTACGGTAAAAGTTACTTCTGGCATGTAAAGCTCCGGCTGCTTGACCAATGGCTAGAACATGATTCTAGCGAAACTTCCAATACTAAGCCGCCTCTTGTTCTGAAACCTGAAAAGACTCGCCGATGATCTTGGCGAGAGGGTCTTTAATTCGTTGGCACTCAGACCACGGAACTCTGATCTGGTAGAAGCCTCTGTAATCAGTGTCTAAATCTAGGGCTGAGAAGGAGGAATCCAGATTCGCCGATTGCTCAACGTGGAGGTTGATTTTTAAAAATTGCTTCTTCGGCCGGAACGTCACAAAGTTGTTCACTCGTTGTCCGATTCTCACGCCGACGTAGCTCTGAGTGAAGTTCAACGTAGCGTCCACACCGAACGATCTCAGTGGATCTAAAAGAGAATCAACAAACTTGAGAGCGTCGTCACTGGCTTTTGTAACCCAAACTCCTCTGTCTGACGCATCGGACGAGGACGGTTCAATGGCCGCTCCCTTGGGCGTGTAATCAAGCACCTTTGTAAAGAGAAGTGTGGTCTTTCCGCCGAGTGTAAACGCGCTCAAACGTTGAAGAACCTACTTGTTATCTCTTCGGCGACGATAACGGCCGTGTGCAAGACTTCGGGATACCGCCTTCGCTCCTCATCCCAGTACTCTATCGTCCGGATGATATGGGAAGCGTCCGTTGCTCCGAGTTGAATCTCAACTTCATACCGCGAATAGTCGTCAGAGCTTTGCAGAAGCAGATCCAGGCGACCGCCGTGCCTTTGTCTTTTCTGCGGCGTGACGAGCGCAAGATCCCCTAGTCCGAGGATTGATGGGTCCTCGCCGATTTTCCTTTCTACAAACCTCTCATCCCAATCTGGATGTGATTTCAGGTTTAGTAACGTAGCTTTCTCATAATCGAGCGCCATGTCAATGTGCCGCACCGACGAGTTCGTCGGTAGTGATGAAGTGCTTCTCCGTACGCTTGCCCTGCAGGTACTCTTCAAACTCGTGCCGGAACTTCTTGACGAAACCGAGCGTAGGCATGGCAGCAGCATCGCCGAGCGGACAGAAGGTGCGGCCCATCATGTTCTCGGCCAGGTATTGAATGTTGTTGATGTCCTTGGTGTGGCCGCCACCGTCGTAGAAGCGCTGCATCGTCTTCTTGATCCAGTCCGTACCTTCGCGACAGGGAATGCACCATCCGCAGGATTCGTGCTGGTAGAACTTGTTCGTCCGTAGGGCAAACTCGACGATGCTGACCGTTTCGTCGAGTCCCACGATACCGCCTGAGCCCAGCATGGTTCCGGCTTTGGCCATCTGGTCGAAGTCGAGACCAACGTCGAGTTCGTCTGCGGTGAGTACCGGGCAGGAGGAGCCGCCAGGAACGACGGCCTTTAGCTTCTTGCCGCCCTTGACGCCACCGGCAACCTCGTAAATCGCCTTCTGCAGGTTGTAGCCCATCGGCAGTTCGTACACGCCGGGGCGTTCCACCATGCCGCTGATACCGAAGAGGCGGGTGCCGCCGTTGCGTTCGGAGCCGAGCTTGGCATAAGCTTCGCCGCCCATCAGCAGGATGTGCGGTGCGCTTGCAATCGTCTCAGCGTTGTTGATGACGGTGGGACCGCCGTAGAGACCGACTACGGCGGGGAAGGGAGGCTTGATGCGCGGTACACCGCGCTTGCCTTCCAGCGATTCCATCAGTGCGGACTCTTCGCCCACTTCATAGGCACCGGCACCGGTCTGCGTGATGATGTCGAAATTGACACCCTCTTTGCCGAAGATGTTCTTGCCGAGTATGCCTTTTGCATAACAATCTGCCACGGCCTTCTCGACAATTTTGAGCAGGTAGCGGTATTCGCCGCGCAGGTAGATGAAGCCCATCTTCGCGCCGATGGCGAGACCGGCGATCATCGTGCCTTCGATCACGGCGTGGGGATCGTGCAGGAAGATCACGTGGTCCTTGCACGTACCCGGTTCCGACTCGTCGCCGTTCACCAGCACGTACTTCGGTTTGGCGCTCTGCTTTGGAACGAACGACCACTTCATGCCGGTAGGAAAGCCTGCGCCGCCGCGACCGCGCAGGCCGCTTGCCTTCATCTCATTAATGACCCACTCGGGTCCATTTTCAATGGCCTTCTGCGCAG
This sequence comes from uncultured Terriglobus sp., assembly GCA_937859825.1. Lineage (GTDB taxonomy): Bacteria > Acidobacteriota > Terriglobia > Terriglobales > Acidobacteriaceae > Terriglobus. The sequence goes on from CALMAP010000384.1 coordinate 5,977, forward strand.
CCTGGTAGCCGTCCAGTTCGAGGTAGCGGTCCAGATTGGCCGCGCCCTGGCCGAAACGGCGGGACAGCACCTTGACTTCATCGGGATGGGAGACAAGTGTGGGCATTACTTCAC
>CALMAP010000384.1:6100-7606 GCA_937859825.1 uncultured Terriglobus sp.
CTTCACATCCTCACCGCGGCCTGCGGCATAGTCATCCAGGATTGCGTTCACCTTTTGCACGGTGAGGTTGTCATGAAAGTCGTAGTTCACCTGCATGGCGGGTGCCCAGCAGCATGCGCCGATGCATTCGACTTCTTCCAGCGAGAACTCACCGTCTGCGGTGGTTTCCTTGTGGCCGATGCCCAGGCGCTTCTTGCAATGGTCAAGAATGTCGTAGCCGCCCACGATCATGCAGCTGATATTGGTGCAGACCTGAATATTGAATCTACCGGCCGGCTTCGTGCGCAGCATGGAGTAGTAACTGAGCACATTCCGTACATCCAATTCGAGCAGGTCGAGGCGCTTCGCAATCTCCGCAACGGCAGCATCGGAGACGTAACCAAGATCGTCCTGCGCGTAGAGCAGCATCGGGACCAGCGCCGATCGTTGTACCGGGTAAATGGTCACGAGTTTGTCGAAGCGCTGGGCCGTTGCCGGCGTAAAAATGCTTTCTGTCACCGTGCTCACGCTACGATTATCTCCCGACAAAGCCGTTCTGCGGCAAGGTCCATTTCGTCTTCCACTCCGTCCACTACGGCCTGTCCGTTTACCGTAAGGTAAAACACTCCTGCTGCGCCATCACTGCGCTGGTAGCCGTCCGGACGAAACCGCATCCATTCCGCTCCATAGCGCAGCAGCACCTCAGCACTTGAGACTTCAACCACGGCATGATGTTCACGACCAAGCGAGTGAACCGCGGCATACGATCGAACGACGCCCGCCCAGGAACTCCACAACTCCTGCTGGAGCAGGGAACCATCTTTCACAGGCGGGTCCGATGGGATCACTGCTGAATATCCGGGGTGCTGTCGTGCGGCTGTGTCTCTTCTGCGGCGTCTGGCGCCAGCAAGGCCCAGCCCCGATAGATCGCGCGTACGCCGGAAGCAAGGTTGATCAGGTCGCAGATGAAATCTTCCTGCGTAATCTCGCGCAGGCTGTGCTTGACCACTGCACGAACATGGTAAGCGCCAGACTCTGTATGCTCTGGCTGAAGCGTCAGCAGACGCATGCCCTTGGCGAAGAGCAGGCGACCAAGTCCCTCCGCGTCGCCGTAGTCGTCTGCGTAAAACGTCAACACGAACGATCGAGTAATTTCCGTGTTGAATTGCTGTTCGACCATCTGCTGCAGGCGAGTTGCATTTTCAGAGCGATGGCGGTTCAGCTCGGACTGAATATTCGTTGGTGTGGACATGGAATTACTCAGCCTGGAACTTGGCGCCTGCGGCGGTGCGAATCAGGCCCTTAAGCAGGTCCTCTTCTGAAATCGCCGTGCCATCGTCGCCTTGGAAGGCGTACTCTTCTGGTCCACCGGCGGCTCGCAGGGACTGTGTGGGGGTGCTGCTGCCTGCGTCGAGAAAGAGGAGCGATCTATCTTTCACCATGACGGCAAATGCAGGCTTGTTGTAACGAAAGAACTGCATCATGCCGGCGGCCTTTTCCAACTGCAATTGGTCAGCCGCCTGTGCC
>CALMAP010000385.1 GCA_937859825.1 uncultured Terriglobus sp.
GCCTACCTACTTCGCATTTGTGCGCGACCACTTCCCGCATCTGCAGGTGGAGTACCTGGAGCGTTTCCGCAACATGGACTTTGCCGACCGCCCCTATCGCGAACGTCTGAATGCCCTGGTGAAGGCAAGCTGCGCCCGGCATGGCCTCCGTGAGCGTCTGACCGACAACCTGCTGACACGCGATGCAGGCGAGGTCCGTGGCATGTCCATTCAGGGCAGACGCGTCGGCATGAACAAGCCGGTCGCGAGCGACACAGTCGGTGTGCAGGGCCAGCTTTTTGGCTAACCTCCGGGTAGGATGGAAGCTATGTCCGAACATCAAAAACGCGCCCTGGTGACAGGCGGCGCAGGCCTAATTGGCTCCCATATTGTCGATCTGCTCCTTCGTGAGGGCTGGACGGTCCGCATTCTCGATAACCTGGAGCCGCAGACGCACAAAAACGGCAAGCCCGCGTGGGTGAACCCGGCGGCCGAGTTTCGGCAGGGCGAGGTGCAGGACTACGAAACGATGCGGACTGCGTTGCAGGACATTGACGTCGTATTTCACGAGGCAGCTTACGGTGGCTACATGCCGGAGATGGCAAAGTACGTCCTGGTAAACAGTTTCGGCACAGCGCAGATGCTGGAGATCATTCGCGATCACAACCTGCCTGTCAAAAAGGTCGTGGTTGCGAGTTCCCAGGCCGTGTATAGCGAAGGTGCCGCAAAGTGCCCGGAGCACGGACATGTTGTACCGCTGCTGCGTCCGGCAGAGCAGCTCCGCGCAGGTGATTTCAGCGTGCATTGCCCGGTTTGCGGCAGAGCCACGCAATCCATTCCTACGCCGGAAGCTACACCGGGCGGCGGCGAAACGGTATATGCGCTTACGAAGGTGGACCAGGAGCGCCTCGTCCTGCTTTGGGGAAAGCAGACCGGAATTCCAACCGTCGCGTTGCGCTACTCGTGCACCTACGGTCCACGGCAATCGCTCTTCAACCCCTACACCGGCGTGATTGCAATCTTCTGCACGCGCCTGCTTACCGGCCAGCAGCCCGTGATGTATGAAGACGGCGGTCAGACGCGCGATCTCTGCTTCGTCGAGGACATTGCACGGGCAAACCTGCTGGTTGCCACAACCGACAAGCTGGATGGTCTTCCCGTAAACGTCGGCAGTGGCCGCGCAACCAGCGTGCGCGACCTCGCCAACGTAATCGCCGCGCAACTGGGCGTGGAGATTCAGCCGCTTGCCCGGGGAGAATTCCGTCCTGGTGAAATACGATCGCTCATCTCCGATATCTCGCGCATCCGCACGATTGGCTACGAGCCACAAACCACCATCGAGCAGGGCATCGCACGCTACATCGACTGGATCCGCACGCAGGGTCCGGTCGAAGACTACTTCGGCAAGGCTGAAGCAGGGCTGCGCGCCAAAGGTATTGTGCAGAGTGTGAAAGGTTAAGCAATGAACGCGGATGATTTCCGCAAGATCGCGCTGTCGCTCGCGGGAGCGGAAGAAGGCTCCCACATGAGCGTTGCGGACTTTCGAGTGAACGGCCACATCTTTGCCACGCTTGCTCACGAAGCGAAGGGCTACGGCAACCTGAAGTTCACGCCGGAGCAGCAGGCAGCAGCAGTGGCCGACGCGCCGGATATCTTTCTTCCGATTGCGGGCGGTTGGGGCCGCATGGGCATGACACACGTGCGGCTTGCTGCCGTGGATGAAGCGACGCTCAAAGATGCATTGCACATGGCGTGGCGCGGCATCGCAGAGAAGCCGAAGACGGTGCGAAAGAAGAAGCCCACTGCAAGTTAAGCAGGCTGGGCGTGCAGCCCTGGTGCGACAGCCTCGCCCAGCAGCCTGATGCTCTTCATCATCTGGGTGTGGTTCAGACCGGCAACGCTCGTCTGCATCGAAATGCGAGACAGACCGCCAAGGTCTTCGCTCATCTGCAGCAGCTTCTTTGTTACGGTTTCGGCGCTGCCGACCATCAACGCACCACGCGGCGTGAGCAGCGCGTCGAACTGGCGACGCGTCACCGGAGGCCATCCTCGCTCTTTGCCAATGGCCGTGAACTCGCGGGCATAACCGGGAAAGAAGTCATCTGCTGCTTGTGCATCTGTCTCTGCAACGTGCCCGAGTGCGTGCACGCCAACTTTCAGACTTGACGGGTCATGTCCAGCTTGCCTGCCCGCGTCACGGTAAAGATCGACCAGTTGCCGGAACCGATACGGCTCTCCGCCAATGATCGCGATCATCAGTGGGAGCCCAAGCACACCTGCGCGTGCGAACGACTGCGGTGTGCCGCCGACACCAAGCCAGATTGGCAGCTTCTGCTGCACTGGTCGCGGATACACCCCTTGCCCGGTGAGCGCAGGCCGGAAGCGTCCCGACCAGGTAATCGGGTTTTCCTCACGCAGCTTGAGCAGGAGGTCAAGCTTCTCCGCAAAGACGGCGTCATAGTCCTGCAGCTTGTATCCAAAGAGCGGAAATGATTCGGTGAAGGAGCCCCGCCCTGCAACGATCTCCGCTCTACCGTTAGAGATCAGATCGATTGTGCTGAACTCCTGAAAGACACGTACCGGATCCGCCGCACTGAGCACGGTGACTGCCGATGCAAGACGGATTCGCTTTGTGCGCGATGCTGCAGCAGCAAGAATCACCGCGGGTGCGGCGTCGAGAAACTCGGGGCGGTGATGTTCCCCTAGACCGAAGCTGTCGAGCCCTACCGCATCCGCTAGGACGATTTCTTCGATCAGATCAGCCATTCGTTGCTGCGGGGAGGTTTCCTCGCCGGTGCGCGGGTCAGGGCGGTTTGCGATGAAGCTGTCGATTCCAAGTTGCATGATATTTCGATGTCGAACTATCGTGGAGGACTCACACCAAGCAAAGAGGCCCGTTGCCGGGCCTCTGTATGAATGCTTGTTAGAACTACTTTGAAGCCGTTTGCTTGCCGCCAATGTAGGTGACGCGCCAGATCGTTTTGGCACCATCTTCAACGACGATCAGAGCTCCGTCTTTCGCGACTGTCACACCCACGGGACGTCCCCACACCTTGCCTTCAGGTGTGACAAAGCCGGTCAGAAAGTCCTCGTAACCGCCAACGGCTTTTCCGTTCTTCATAGCCACATGGACGACCTCATAGCCAGCGCGGTTCTTGCGATTCCAGGAACCATGCTCGGCTGCGAAGATGTCGCCCTGCATGCCGGATGGAAAGGCACTCTCGCTCTTTGCGGCAGGGTAGAACGTCATTTGCAGCGAAGCCATATGTGGCTGCATTAGAACGTCCGGGGTGATTACCTTGCCGTTCAGTTCCGGATGCTTCCCGGGGTGTCTCGGATCCTGATGGTTGCCCATGTAGTACCAGGGCCAACCGTAAAAACCACCCTCTTCCACGTGCGTGATGTAGTCCGGCACAAGATGATTGCCAAGGCGATCACGCTCGTTGGTCGAGCACCAGAGCTGTCCCGTGATTGGATTGATCGCCTCACCCACGCAGTTGCGGATGCCGGAGGCGTAGACCTTTACAAAGGTCCCATCAGGCTTGTACTCAAGCACGTCAGCGCGACGGAACTCCTTGGGGTTGTTGTCGGTGTCGTCCACATTGGAGCCGGAGCCGACAGAGATAAACATCCTCGTTCCATCTTTTGAGAAGACAACGTCACGGGTCCAGTGCCCGCCACCGCGTAACTGCGCGAAGCCTGGCAATTCCTTCACAACAATTTCCGCAGGGCCGCTCGCATGCAGGTCGCCTTCTTTATAAGGAAAGCGGACTACATTCTGCGTGTTCGCAACGTAGACCCACTTGGGGTTCACTGCCGGGTAAAAATTGATGCCGAAGGGAAGGCTTTTGCCGGTCGGGTCATCCAGTGTCGCATAAACCTCTTTCTGCTTCGCCTTGCCATCAGGGCCCACACCGCGGAGAACCCAGATTTTGTCTCCATGTGAGTCGGCAAGAAACAGGTCGCCATTCGGAGCTGTGCGGATCAGCCGCGGCTCCCTGAAGTCACCTGAGGCGTAG
>CALMAP010000386.1 GCA_937859825.1 uncultured Terriglobus sp.
ACAATCATCCGTTGATGAACGCCTTCATAAACGTCACTCCAAACACCTATTTCGCGATCTCTCGTGAAGATGGGACGTACAGCCTGCCACCGCGGCCCGCGGGCAATTACACGATGACCTTTGTCCACGAAAAGCTTGGGGAACGCAGCATGCCATTCGCTGTAGTGGCGGGCAAAAACACCCTGGTCAATCTCAACTACTCAAGCAAGTAAGGACCACATGCATCCGTTTACCTTTAGCCTCGTTACGCACACGCTTCCGGTGTGGTTTTTGCTTGTGGGCCTCTTTCTTCCGCGCATCGCCCTGCTCGTGCGCTGGTGGGATTCCCAGCCCGCGAACTTCCATTCCATCGGCCTGATCCCGCTGATCGCTTCCATCCTTGTGCCCCGCATTGTCTTCCTGTTTCTCATTTACAACGACGCAGGCATCACGGGGTGGTTTCTTCTGCACGCCGTCGCGCTTGTGATCGCGTGGGGTGGTTTCGGCGGTAGTCAGGTGCGGCGACGGAGTTCCGACTACTAATTCGCTGTACTTATCGCGATGGCTTCGGAATGGCCTTTCCTACTGGAACAGGAGTTCCGAAGTCAGGCGTACCGTCGGCATTCCATGAGAATGGCTGCGCCCGCGGAGAGCGTTTTGCTCCGCAACCCAATCCCGGAGCATCATTTGCGTGGTACAGAAGCCAGTCCTGCTTGCCATCTGGCGATTTGAAGAAGCTGTTGTGGCCTGTTCCGTAGACTTTAGCCGCATCGTCTTTGCGGAAGAAGAAATGATCATATTTCTTCCATGAGGACGCCTTCAGCAGATCATCCGTGCTCTTTGCCCGCAAAAGCCCGAGCGCATAGTAGTCGGTCCAGCAACCCGCGGCGGAGTACACGACGAAGACATCGTCTCCATGCTGCAGGAACTCGGGCCCTTCGTTCACATTCACATGGGGAAGCTTCGGATCGCCCAGCAGATCGCCTACCTGCTCCCATGAGTACTTCGGCGACGAGATCAGCGTGCGCTCCGAATCGATCGTCCACGGATTCGACATGTGCGCAAGAAAGATGTCCTGCTCGCCATTCCCATCACCCCGCCAACCTGACCAGATCAGGTAAAGCTGACCTTGCAGTTCAAAGGCCGAGCCATCAATCGCCCACTTGTCTGTGCTGTCCTTGATCTGTCCTTTCCATTCCCATGTTCCCGTCAGAGGGTCGGCCGCGGCATTCTCAAGAACATACAAACGATGAGAGTCGTTGCTGCCCATATCGGCTGCGAAGTAGACATACCACTTGCCTCGGAAGCGATGGATTTCCGGTGCCCAGACGTCATTTCCAGGAACCGACGCAGTGGGCGTCCAAACCACACGCGAAGAGGCATGCGCCAGGTCTGTTGGGTCCTTCGTCGCCCAAAGCGTAATGTTTCTGCCGGTAGTGTTCGTGTAGTAGTACGTACCCTCCCATTCCGTGATCCATGGGTCGGCACCGGAAGGAAGCAACGGGTTGGTGAAGGTGTCCCCTTGCGCAGAATGGCTGTCTGGTGCACTCTGTGCCTGGCCAACAGGGATCCATGCGACGGCAAACAGCATGCAGAGGAATCGCATTGCGGCAACCCAGCGACCAGGCAAAACGAAGTTATACGACGACACAAAACACCCCTTCCACAACGCAAGGATTGTACGTGGACGAGGGTCTAAGTTTGAAAGGAATGGTGACCCGGGCAGGAGTCCAACCTGCGACCTTCGCCTTAGGAGTGCGCCGCTCTATGCATCTGAGCTACCGGGCCATGCACATCCAGTCTAGCCGGTTCTTGCCCATAACTGTTTGGTAAACTTCAGTTGGAGCCATCATGCCTGAAATCACTCGCCGCCGAGCTGTCACCGTAAACGTCGGTGGCATTCGCGTCGGCTCGGACGCACCGGTGGTTGTGCAGTCCATGACCAACACCGACACTGCCGATGTGGAAAGCACGGTGCAGCAGATTGCTGCACTGGCGCGTGCCGGGTCTGAAATGGTGCGCATTACTGTCAATAATGACGACGCCGCTCAGGCTGTGCCTCATATCCGCGATGGAATTGCCGCCAAAGGCTGGACGACGCCGATCATCGGTGATTTCCACTACAACGGACACCAGTTGCTGGCGAAGTATCCTGACTGTGCCGAGGCGCTGGCGAAGTACCGCATCAATCCTGGCAACGTCTCCATTGGGCGCAAGGACGACGACAACTTCCGCACCATGGTTGAGGTCGCAGTCAAACACCAGAAGCCGGTCCGTATCGGCGTGAACTGGGGATCGCTCGACCAGGCGCTGCTGACCAAGATGATGGACGAGAACAGCCGCAGCGCGCAGCCGCGCGAAGCGCGTGACGTGATGCTGGAGACGATGGTCCGTTCAGCGCTCGACAATGCTGCCGCGGCTGAGCGGTATGGCCTGCGCCGGGACCAGATTGTTCTCTCCGCGAAGGTCTCCGGCGTTCGTGATCTCATCGACGTGTACATGGAACTCGCCCGGCGATGCGACTACGCGCTGCACCTTGGACTTACCGAAGCCGGTATGGGCATGAAGGGCATCGTTGCCTCCACCGCCGGACTCGCGCCGCTGCTACTAGCTGGGATCGGCGACACCATTCGCGTTTCGCTTACACCGACGCCGGGCGGAGACCGTTCGGAAGAAGTTCGCTGCGGGCAGCAAATTCTGCAAGCCCTCAGCATTCGCAGTTTCATGCCCCAGGTAACAAGCTGCCCTGGTTGCGGCCGCACCACCTCGACGTACTTTCAAATGCTAGCCGAGCAGGTGCAGAACTATCTCGTCGAGTCGATGCCCGAGTGGAAGGCCATGTATCCCGGCGTGGAAGAGATGAAGCTGGCTGTGATGGGCTGCATCGTCAATGGGCCCGGCGAGTCCAAGCATGCCAACATCGGGATTTCCCTGCCCGGTACCTTCGAGGAGCCAAAGGCACCCGTCTACATCGACGGCAAGCTGGCCATGACGCTGAAAGGTGATCACATCGTCGACGAGTTCAAAGTGATACTCGACAATTATGTGAAGAGCCATTACGGCAAAGCCGCCTGACCACCCTGTCCCCGCATGTGAAAGCCCTGCGCTGACGACTTCAGGCAGGGCTTTTATGTTGCGGTCACGCTTGCTGGAACTTTGAGCAAAACTGCCACGTCCATCACTTAGTCCCCGAGGAGTCCTGTTGAAACAAACCTTTCTTGCCACACTCGTTCTGCTTACATCTGCCTGTACCGCTTTCGCGCAGAAGCAGCCCATCCGTATCACGGCCGACCTGACGGAAGGCTATCGTCACCTGTATCACGCTGAGATCGACCTGCCCGTAAAGGCTGGACCTGCGTCGTTCATCACGCCGCGCTGGATTCCCGGCACCCACGCCCCAGGTGGCCCGCTGGCGGACATCACTGGCGTGGTGTTCACGGCGAATGGGCAAACGCTCAAGTGGCGACGTGACGATGTGCAGCTCGCGGAATTTCACGTAGAAGTTCCGAAGGGCGTCGACACTCTGCACGTGCATTTGGATTGCATCGTTGCAGGTCGTGTGACGACAAAGATGTCGGTGCTGGAGTGGGAGCATCTGATGCTGTACCCGGCAAATGTTCCGGTGAAAGACATCCCAATCCAGCCGTCGATCACTGTTCCCGCGGGATGGGGCACAGGCACGGCACTCAAACCTGTCGGCAAGGTGCCGACTCCGGCGGTCACGGGTGTCGATGAAGATGCACACCATCCTCCCGCAGACGCTATCACCACCCAGTACGAAGTCACCACAGTGGAGCAGCTAGAAGATTCGCCGGTGATTAGCGGCAAGTACTTCCACGAGTTTCCCCTTGCGCCAGAGATCACGCCGAAACACTATCTGGACGTTGTCGCCGATCAGGCGGAAGACGCGCAGATGCGTCCGCAGGTGCTGGCTGAGGTGGCCAACCTTGTACGCGAGGCAGACAAAAATTATGCTTCGCACCATTACAACGAGTACCACTTCCTGCTCACCCTCTCCGATGTTGCAGGGGGCCAAGGTCTGGAGCACGGCCAATCTTCTGATAACGGCGTGGGCGAGAAGGGTTTTGCGGACGACGTGCACCAACTCGGCGAGGCAGACCTGCTGGCGCATGAATTTACTCACTCCTGGAACGGCAAATATCGCCGTCCGGCACGGCTTTACCAGCCGGACTTTGCCACCCCGCAGCAAGGGGATCTGATGTGGGTGTACGAGGGCATGACGCAGTACTGGGGCAATGTGCTTGCGGCGCGGTCCGGTCTCAAATCGGCGGAACAGTACCGCGACCTGCTCGCACTTTCTGCCGCGCAGTTGGACTACAAGTCCGGTCGTGAATGGCGACCGACTGAGGACACCGCCGTAGCTGGCAGCCTTATCCGCGGTGGCAATGCGCAATGGGTCAACTGGCGCCGTGGGCAGGACTACTATCAGGAAGGTGAACTCGTCTGGCTGGATGCAGACACGACGATCCGCAAGCTGACCAACAACCAGAAGTCGCTGGACGACTTTGTGAGGATCTTCCTCGGCAAAGGCGGCAATACCGGCCCGCTCATCGCGCCATATGAGTTCTCTGAGATTGTGGCCGACCTGAACCAGGTGGTGAAGTACGACTGGGCCACCTTCCTGAGCGACCGCATTCGCAACATCAATCCGCGTGCCGACCTCGCTGGTATCGAACAGGGCGGCTATAAGCTGGTCTACCTCGACCATCCCAACAAATCTGAGAAGACCCTGGGCGCAACAAACAGCCGCCGCGGCGGTGGCCTGAACGTTTGGTACTCCCTCGGTCTTCGGGTCGGCAGCGACGGAAGTATCAGCGACGTTCGTTACGGCGGACCGGGAGACAAGGCGAAGCTCGGCCCAGGCATGAAGGTACTCGTGGTGAATGGCGAAGCATTTTCAGCGGATGCGCTGAAGGCGGGGATCGTAAAAGCAAAGACGGACACCGCACCCATCCATCTGACAGTCCAGCTTGAGACGGGCGTCTTCCCAATCGACGTGGACTATCACGATGGCGAGCGCTATCCCGCAATGGTGCGGGTGGAAAACACCCCGGCTTACCTGGACGATATCGTGAAGTCACGGGCGAGTACACCCACGCCTGCGGTGAACACTGCCGAGAAGCAGTAAAGGGACGTCAAGCAAAGAGAGTGCCGGTTCCGGCACTCTTTTTGCTTGCCCCAGCGGATAGGAAAAGCGAATTTTCTGCGAAGATAGTTGTGAAATGGCACCCACCGATCTGAAGCCGTTGTTACAGTCCGTCTTCGGGTTTCCGGACTTCCGGGCCAACCAGCGCGAGGTGTGTGAAGCCGCCACCGCAGGGCGCGACGTGCTGCTGGTAATGCCGACAGGCGCGGGCAAATCGCTTTGCTATCAGTTGCCCTCGCTGGCGCGCGGCGGAACCTGCCTGATCATCTCCCCATTGATTGCGCTGATGGATGACCAGGCATACAAGCTTTGGAAGCTCGGTCTGCGGGTCGGGCGCATCCATTCCGGACTGGATCGCGAGAGCAGCCGTGAAGTCTGCCGTGAATACCTGAACGGTACGCTGCAGTTTCTCTTCATTGCTCCGGAGCGGCTGCGCGTCCCCGGCTTTACGCAGATGCTGGCAAAGCGCAAGCCTGCGCTCATCGCCGTGGACGAAGCCCACTGCATCTCGCAGTGGGGACATGATTTTCGTCCGGACTACCGCAATCTCGCGCGTCACCTTGAGCAGCTGCGCCCTGCACCGATCATTGCGCTCACCGCTACCGCCACACCGCAGGTGCAGAAAGACATCGTTACGCAACTCAGGCTGCGTGACTCCGCAGAGTTCATCACGGGTTTCCGCCGGACGAACCTCGCCGTGGAAGTGGTGGAAATCTCTAAGCCGCGCCGCAAGGAAGCCGCGCTGAAGCTGTTGCGGGAGCAAAGCAATCGCCCGGCGATCGTGTATGCGCCCTCGCGCAAAGAGGCGGAAGCACTAGCTGAAGAATGGAACACATCCTTCCGTACCGCTGCGTACCACGCTGGGCTCGCACCTGCCACGCGCGAATCAGTGCAACAGGCGTTCCTGCAAGGTGAGCTTGAGGTGGTGGTCGCGACTGTCGCCTTTGGCATGGGCATCGACAAGGCAGACGTGCGTACCGTGATTCACGTAGCCATGCCCGCCAGCGTCGAAAGCTACTACCAGGAGATTGGCCGTGCCGGCCGTGATGGCAAGCCTTCTCGCGCTGTGCTCATGTACTCGTTCCAGGACAGACGCATGCACGACTTTTTTCTGGAGCGTGACTATCCGCCTGCGGACATCCTGAGCCGCATCGCTGCCAAGATTTCCGATACTCCGGTGCATGGCGACGATCTGCGGATCGCGCTGAAGCTAAGTCAGGAGACCTTTGCCCCGGCGCTCGACCGCCTGGTGGCTCAGGGCATGGCGGAGATCGACTTCGCCGGCAACGTTTGTCTCACCGGAAACCCGGGATCGGACTGGCGCAGCGGCTACGACGCCCAGCTAACATTTCGTCGCGGTCAGATCGACAGCATGATGCGGTTCGCCTCCGGCGCGGAGTGCCGCATGGCGGCATTGATACGCCACTTCGGCGACCGGTCCGACTCGAACCGTGCATGCGGGACGTGCGACTTTTGCTCGCCGGAACGCGCGATAGCGCAGCCGTTCCGCGAGCCGAGTTCTGCGGAGGAGCGGGAGATGCGGCGCATCCTCCGCGAACTGAGTAAAGCCCCTGGAAAGTCCACGGGAAAGCTGCACAGTGAGTTGTACCCGAAGCAGCAACTCGACCGCAAAGAACTTGACGCACTGCTGGACGCGCTCTGCCGCGCCGGTTATCTCACGATCGAGTCCGCCGTATTCCGTGCCGAAGATGGTAGAGACGTTGCTTACCGCAAAGCCATTCTTACCCACGAAGGCCGCGAGATCGACGATGGCGAAGAGCTTGCGGGTGTCCGCATGCGCGATATAGAGATGGCAAATGCAGGCCGTTCCTCAAACGCAACGGCAGCGTACAAACGCGAAAGCCGCACCAAAGGTCCACAGGTCCACTCGACTGACATGGAACCATTTACCGAGTACCAGAAGCGATTCGATGCGGCTCTGCGGGCATGGCGGAAAGAAGCTGCCGCGGAACTGAAACAACCTGCATTCTGTATCTTCGGAGATCGCGTTCTTCGGAACATCGCGGTGGCGGGAGCAACAAATTACGAAGATCTGCTGCAGGTGCACGGGCTCGGAAAGGCAAAGGTTGATCGCTGGGGTGAGTCGATCCTTCGGCTTGCTCGAGAGACATTCTGTTCTGGTGGAGCCGAACTCAAAACCTCCATGCCTTCAATCAAAGCCCCGCCTCAGCCAAACGCGACAGTTCTTACCTCTTCCGCAAGTGCACCACGGACTCCGCAGAAACCAGATCTACCCATGGAGCACAGCAGCGCATCCGCAGCTGGTATGCAGACTACCCTGGAACATGATCTTAAGATCTGGCGCATGCACGAGGCGAAACGGAAAGGCGTGGCTCCGTTCGTTCTTCTGCTTGATGTCACGATCCGGGAATTGGTACATTCGCGACCACTTACTGTCACGGAACTGACCGGCATTGATGGCATCAGCCCCGAGTGGGCCAATACCAACGGCGAAGCCGTATGCATGGTAGTACGGCAACACTGCTCGGGTTAGTCATTCGTATCTGCCGACGCATGCAAAACAGCGGCAAAGCAGTGGGTTCACTGATAAACTCAAGGCTCAGTGTGATTTCGCGGTCCGTAGC
>CALMAP010000387.1:0-3251 GCA_937859825.1 uncultured Terriglobus sp.
CTACTCAATCTTGCGGGCACAGCCTGGGCTCAGTATGCTCCCGCTGTTCCACCGGCGACTGGTGTGCTGGGTTACTGGTCGACGGATGCCGGTTCCGTTCTGCACATTCGCAATTGCGGAGAGAGCGTGTGCATCACGGTCATGACCATTTCAAAGAAAGCTCCGGGAGTAATTGATGCCCGAAATCCTGATTCCGCGCTGCGCACGCGGCCAATCTGCAAGATGGATATCGGTACTGGTTTCCGTTTGAAGGATGCAGACCATGGCGAGAAAGGCAGGATCTACGACCCGGAAACGGGCAAGACTTACAAGTCAACAATTACCAGCGAAGGGAACACCTTGAGCTTGCGCGGATACGTCGGCATCAAAGCGTTCGGCCGCAGTGAGACATGGACCCGCACCTCAGAGCAGTACGCTACCTGCGTAGGGACAACCCACCGCTAGGCCATACAAAGTTCCCGCAGTTCTGACCGGCGTTCCTGGCCTGTTCACGAAGTGGGTTCTCATTCGCTGACGAGATAGCGGCGAACAGCAAGCACGGCATTCAATCCACCAAAGGCGTACGAGTTCGAAAGCGCAAGAACGCCTTGAAGTCTGCGGTTCTCCAGCAGTAAACCTCCCAGCCTGAGTGACAGGTCCGCCGGATCTGGACGGATTGCCGCGGGAGCGATGCCGCTCTGCAGGGCCAGTACCGTTGCCAGCATCTCCATCGCGCTTGAGGCTCCCATGGCGTGCCCATGCAGGCTCTTGGTGGAGCTGACCGGCAAGGTATTTGCGCGATCTCCAAAGACGTGATGGAGCGCTTCTGCCTCTGCGCGGTCATTCGCTTCCGTCCCGGTGCCATGTGCGTTCACGTAGGCGACTTCATCAGCGGATGCGTGCGCGTCCTGCAGGGCACGCTGCATCGCTGCTGCCTGCCCTGCGGCACTCGGCTGCGTAATGTGGCAGGCGTCTGATGACATGCCGAAGCCAACGATCTCCGCCAGGATGGCCGCGCCACGATCCAGTGCCCGGTCAAGCGACTCAAGCACAAGAACAGCGGCCCCTTCGCCCAGCGTCATGCCGTCCCGGTCCTGAGCAAAAGGTGTGCAGCGACTTGGGGAGACGACGTGAAGACTGTCCCAACCCTTAAGAAAACCGTACGTGAGCGGAGCTTCGTGACCACCGGTGAGTGCTGCCGCCGCCATGCCGGACCGCACCATGTGAAAGGCCTGGCCGATCGCGTGCGCCGAGGAAGCGCATGCCGTGGAAACGGTGTATGCGGGCCCCGTAAGGCCATGCTCCATGCAGACCAGGCTGGTGCCTGCGCTTGCCATCGTTCTTGGAACTGTCAGCGGATGGATGCGGCCTCCTTTGGTGTAGAGCCTCGCCGTCGCAGGCTCCTCTGCCGTGCGACCGCCGGTAGAACAGCCGAAAACCACGGCTATGTCCTCGCCGCGGTAATGCTGCAGAAGCCCGGATGAAGTAATCGCCTGGCGAGAAGATGCGATCGCGAACTGCGCGGTGCGTTCCGCCACCTGTGTCTGCTGCGCGGTCAGCCAATCCGCTGAAACAAAGTCTTTCACCGTCGCTACGTTTTGAAAATGTAGTTCCCCCACAGGCACGTTCTGCAAAGGCGAGATGCCGCTTCGCGCAAGGAAGAGGTTTTCCTGGAAGTGCTCCACCGAGCAGCCGATTGGCGTAATGCAACCGGCACCGGTTACGACCACACGTGTCATGCCTTGCCCGGCGTGATTGCAGTCGCTGCCTGCTTCTTGAGCAGAGCCTCCTGTACCGCGTCGGCAACATCGCCCACGGTAACGATCAGGTGAAGACGGCTTTCCGGAATCTCGACGCCGTATTGCTCTTCCAGGTCGAAAGAGAGGCTTACGCGGTCAAGTGAATCCACGGCGATCGACATAAGATCGGTATCAAGTCCGATGCTGTCCATCGGAATCGCTTTCGCTTCGGCGATTCTGCGCACACACTCCTGCTCCACATCCGTCATGGGTTTCTCGCAGCCTCTCCAGCAGTCTAGCCTTCCATGCGCTCCACCGCCGCCAGCGCTTTGTTCGGGATTCGTGTCATCAACGCGATTGCAGGCAGCAGGTAAGGGAACAGTCGCAGTAACTGCGCGGCCAATGGGAAGCCAACCAGCACCTGAGAGAGCCGCGTGGCCGCACCCATGCGCCGCCTGAGCTGGTGATAGAGCCGTATCTGGTACACAGGCGCAGAAGAACCCTGCAGAAAGTGCGCCGCTGCAAGCGCGCCGCTGTGCAGAGCGATCGCCATGCCGTCGCCACAGAACGAGGGAATGACGGCCGCCTGGTCGCCGATACGCCAGAGGCCGTCTTCCTGCCTGGTTTCCAAATGACCATAGGGAATCCGCGACGCAGCCAGTGGCTTCTGCAGAAGCGGAGCAGCGCCACCCAGCCTCTTCTCCAGATGCGGTGAGTGCCGCAGGACATGTTGCAGCACACCGGCCCACGGTGCACCGGTATGTTTCAGGTGATTGGACTGGATGAGCAGGCAGAGATTCACTACGCCGTTTTCCACTGGCTGCAGGCCCGCATAACCGCCAGGGAAGAGCACCAGCTCCACCGCTCGTCCCAGTTCTTGGTGTTGCCTGGCAGTGAGCCGGTAGTACATCTTGAAGGCGACCAGGTCGCTCTGCCTGCCCGCCGGTCTGGTCCAACCCGGCAGGTTATGCTTGCCTGTTGCCAGAAACAAGTTGTCCGCCTGCATCGCTTCATCATTCTGGAAAGAGACGGACCACCTGTCCCGCTGTCTTTCCAGGGCAGTTACGCAGGTCCCGCGGACCACCTGGACGCCAGACTGTGCGGCAAGACGAAGCATCTCCTCGTCCAGTGTTCTGCGGGTGAGCGACCACGCCGCGAAGGGCAAAGCAGATTCCCGTGAGAACTTTGAGGTGACCAGCCGGACTGTATCGATCGGCATGCCACCCAATGCGCCAGGGTCAATCCGGTGACGCTCGAAGTACAGAAGAGATTCGCGACTTAGGAACTCGCCGCACACTTTGTCGTGCGGTCCCGTGCTTTTCTCAAGCAGGGTCACACTTCGACCTGCGCGTGCAAGTTCCAGGGCGGCCATGCTGCCGGCAAGTCCGCCGCCAAGAATCAGCGGTCCTTCGGTGCGTGTCACGATTTCACTCGGCCCACGCACAGACGCGCCGGGCGAAAGGTTTCAATCGCGACGCTTTCGAGAGGCAGCCCTGCACTTGCCAGGTATCGCTCCCAGTCCCTGTCGCGAAA
>CALMAP010000387.1:3261-8713 GCA_937859825.1 uncultured Terriglobus sp.
GATGGAGACCGGACCGTCATGCTGCACAAATCGATGCCAGCGCATCACTGCGGCGAGGGCCCGGAAGCCGTAATAAGGCAGGCGCTCACGGTGCAAGTCGTTCACGAACCAGCCGACCCTGCTCACGCGCTCCATCCATTGCAGGAATTGAATGATCTCGTCATCGGGCAGGTGATGGGTGAACAGGGAACTCACCACGATGCCGATGGGGATCTCAGGGTGAAAGGAGAAAGCATCGCCCGTGACCCAGGCGATTCCAGCGGAGCCGGAATCGAGCTCCCGTGCCGCGTGTGCCGCATGCGGGTTCAGGTCGATGCCGGTAAGCCGCACGGCAACCTGCCTTTGTTTCGCCCAGCGGGCAATGTGCCGCAGCATGTCTCCCCCGCCGCATCCGACGTCGACAATGTGCACACATTCTGCATGGGGCTGCAGGACCGAGTTTAGCCAGTGCAGCGTGGGACGGTAGGCCAGGGTCATGCGATTCACCTGGGCCAAATCACGCAGGCAGTCACGGAAGTCCTCGTAGGAGCAGGGGTCGTCCATCCACTCCGAAAGGTGTGCACGCTCCGTGAAGTCCATCGTCAGTTGCCCACCGTCACAAAGCGCATCATCTCAGCGGTAAGCCCCGGCCCAAAAGACATGGCGCAGCCCGTCTCGCCCGGACCGGCGGCCTGCAGAATGCGTTGCAGCACAAACATCACCGTGGCGGACGACATGTTGCCGTAGTTCCGCAGGACCTCGCGCGATGCCGCAAGCGCGGCTTGCGGAAGCAGCAGTGCTTCTTCCACTGCATCCAGAACGCTACGCCCGCCCGGATGCACGGCCCAGTGGCGCACTCCACCTTCGTGTGTCAGGTCGGCCCGATGCGCTCGCAGCGCGTCTCCAACCGAGAGCGGCACCTGGCCGGACAGTACCATGTCGAATCCCTGGTCGCCGATGTGCCAGGAGATCAGGTCCGCAGTGTCTTTGACCTGCAGCGCCTGAAACGAAGTCATCTCCAGACCGGCAGGACTGGCACTGACCAGGGATGCGGCGCATCCGTCGCCGAAAACCAAAAACGACAGTACCTCGCCAAGATCCTGCGACTCCTGCAGATGCAAGGTGCAGAGTTCCAGGTTGATGACCAGAACGCTATCGCCCGGTTCCGACCGCACAATGTGCCGTGCCTGTTTCAATGCATTGATGGCCGCATAGCACCCCATGAAACCAATCATCGTGCGTTCCACGGTGTGGTCCAGCTTCAGGTATTCGACTGCCTGGATGTCGAGGCCGGGCGCGTAGAAGCCGGTGCATGTCGTTACGATCACGTGGCGCAGATTCGACCGTTCCTCAACGCTCAGGGCGAGCCGGTCCAGGGCGCGATACATCAGCAGGGGCGCAAAACGCTTGAAGAGACGCATACGCTCGGCTGTGGAAGGGAAGTGGTCTTGCCGGTACAGCAGGTACGCGTCCTGCTCATCAGGACCCACGGCCCCAAGGATATTCAGCGGAGAGTAGCGTGCCTGGATGCCGGAACGCTCCGCCATGCGGAGAAAGAGGGCGCGGCTACGTGGGTCCTGCAGCATGTCGGACGCATACCGGACGAAGGCGTTGTGCACGTCGTTCTCGAAGGTTGCCGTTGCGATCAGTGCAAGGTAAGCGCTGGTTTTTGTCATCGATATACCGAGGTTGCCAACCCGCGACACGCCTGCCCTAAGTGTAGTCACATCCCGTTTGAAGCCGGATGCAAATTCGCCATGCCGGCATAGCATGGGGCCTTTAGCCGCTATGCTCTGCTTTTGTGTTCTTTTGCGCATCGGTCCGAGCAGGCTGCTGAAACCGAATGCTTCTACATCCTTTTCCCGAGCATGGTCGCCAGTTCGCGCACATGCTTGCAACACGACTTGTAGAAATGGCAAAGGTATGACCAGGTCCGAGGCTTCTGCTGTCAAGGCGATCCTCGGTTCTGTTGGGACCTGACTCACCCGCATCGGAGACACACGCGTGCGAGAGGGGCAATTTCGGATCGTAGCCGATACGATCGGAACCTTGCCTCTGCGCGTCTCAGCGGAACAGGTGACCCGAGAGACAGGGGAGGGTGTAAATTCAGGTGTCGTTTGGACGGCAGTCGAAAGGAACGCAACGCATGCCGTGGGACAGGGATAACATCCCAGTCGTATGGCCGGTTGATTTGCCTGGAACACAGTTATGGCCTAACAAGATCGGACGAAAGTGGTAGATGCTTTCCCCCGCGCTCGTCCATGTCGTTCTGCCCCTGATTGTCTTTGTCAGCATTCTGCTGATGCTGGTGCGTCCGAAAAGTATTCCGGAGGTCTACTGGATCAGCGGCGGTGTGCTGCTGCTGGTCGTGTTGCGGCTCGTCCCGCTGCAGCTTGCGGGCCACGCCGTTGCTGAAGGATCGGACGTCTATTTCTTCTTGATCGGCATGATGCTCTTGTCTGCGCTTGCAAATGAGAACGGCGTCTTCGAGTGGCTCTCGTCCTTGGCGGTTCGCAGTGCGAACGGCTCGTGCACCCGTCTCTTTACCCTTGTCTACGGCATCGGAACCGTTGTCACGATTTTTATGTCGAACGATGCAACCGCAGTGGTGTTGACGCCGGCCATTCTGACTGCGGTTCGCAAGGCGAAGGTCCAACCGCTACCGTACCTGTTTGTCTGCGCCCTGATTGCGAACGCTGCGTCGTTCGTCCTGCCGATTTCGAACCCGGCGAACCTTGTGGTCTTTCATGACGGCATGCCGCCCCTTGGCCAGTGGTTGCTGTCTTTCGGTGTGCCTTCCATTCTTTCCATCGGCGCGACCTACGGCATGATGCGCCTGTTGTTTTACAAAGACCTGAGTCACTGTATCGAATGCGAGGTGGAATCTGAACCCCTACGAGTTGCAGGCAGATTCGTACTCGCCGGGCTCCTGCTGATGATTGTGGTTCTGCTTACGGCTTCGCAGATGAAGAAGGACCTCGGTCTACCTGCGTGCCTTGCCGCCCTCGTAATTACCGCCGTGGTATCAATGAAGAACAGGAGCAACCCGCTCAGGCTGGCGAAAGAAGTGAGCTGGGGTACGCTCGTCCTTGTGGCTGGTCTTTTCGTGATGGTCGATGCCATGGAAAGTATGGGCGCACTGAGGCTGACGCAGGGCTGGCTTGCTGAGGCCCAGAAGCTGGCACCCGCCGTGGGAGCAATGGCCGTGGGATTCGTTGTGGCGGTGACGAACAACCTGGTCAACAATCTGCCGCTTGGTTTGATTGCGGGGGCCACACTGCATGCTTCGCATGCCAAAGGTCTAATCCAGAACGCGGTTCTAATCGGCGTGGACCTTGGCCCGAACCTCTCGATCACCGGCTCGCTCGCGACGATCCTGTGGCTGCTTGCACTGCGCAAAGAAAAGCTCGAGGTAAGCTTTCTCGACTTCTTGAAGGTAGGAGCAATTGCCATGCCCGTTGCGCTGTTCGTTGCTATCGGTGGAGCGATCGTAATGCAGACGCTCGCTCCCACCCATTGATCCCAGTTATTCAACCATTTAGGAGAAGAGTTAAGAATGCGTTCTAGTGAGTAGTGTGATGCTGATCGCGAAATCGAAACGTACGCTCCATCTACAAAGGCGGCAACGTGGGAGAGCCTCAGCGATGCGACCATCAGGGCAGTCGTCACCGAATTTGCCAGACAGACCGGCATGGAGCGCTCCGGCATCCATGACCTCCGCCGCACCGGCGCGGAAAGGGCATGTACTTCGCGCAGGAATGGAGCGTATCTTTGCTTCGACGTGAAGCAGGTGTGTCTGCATCCCTTCTTTCGCAGCTGGACGCTGATTCGTGCAGGGCGCCGATGTGTGGCACAGACCGCAACTTTACTTCGGTGGCTCAGAACTCAGACATTCGCTAGATGTATCGTAGTGACCAGCAGGTGAGGTGACAATGGCACTTCCTCATATACAGATCGGCGACGGCATGCTGGGCGATGCGTTGCTCTCGTCGGTGACCGTTGTGCAGCAGCTGAACGATCACTGGTGGTGCACCGTGGTGTGTCGCAACACGGAAGACCAGCGTGTACCGGTAGAGAACCTGCTGGGGGAGGCTGTTGAAATCAAGACCACGGACGACCAGGGTGTGGAGCACGTGCACTTTAGCGGCACCGTGCACGATGTCGAACTGGATTACGAGATATGGGGTAGTTACACCGCAACGCTGACGGCCGTTAGCAACAGCTACGGCATGGACGTGACGGCGCACAAGCAGTACTACGCCGCTCAGACCTTGAGCGCCGTAGCGTCGAAGATGGCAGGCCGTGCCGGCTTTGCGATCAGCGTACGTGCCGCGGACGGCAGGGCCCTGAACTATGTGCAATATGGAGAGACAGACTTTTCGTTCCTGCACCGTGTCGTGGATGACCACGGTGCCTGGATGCGACCGAGCGAAAAGGGGCTTGAGGTCTTCGACAGCTTTCAATCCGGCAGCACGCTGCAGTGGCGCGCCGAGCAGGGACTGACGAGTTTTCGCCTGCGGGGTCAGCGCGTCAATCCCAGCTTTTCGGGTTCGCACTATGACCATCACGCCATGATGTCGAACACGTTTGAGCAGGTATCGAAGCCGCCGCAGTTTTATCCGGCAGGGGAGCGGCTGACGAGTGCGGTGCGGTCGGCGTCGCAGAAGTTACCCCCTGGCTTCGAGCCGCAGCGCGGCCGGGCCATGACCCTGAACAACTACAACGACCAGTTGCAGGCAGAAAGCGAACGTGCGATGGGAAGCGCGGTAACAGGTTCCGGTTCGTCGCGCGACCAGACATTAAAAGCAGGCAACACGATAACGATCGACGGCGCGATCGACGGCAAGGGGACCTATGGCCTGACGCGGGTGGTGCATCAGTGGACGCGCCAGGGATACAGCAACGAATTTGCTTGTACACCGTGGAAGAACTACCGGAACAGTTCAGCCCCAGTCACGCGAACATGGACCGGCGTTGTGCCGGCGCGGGTGGTAGACCACAACGACCCAAAGAAGATGGGGCGGATCAAGGTGCAGTTTTTCTGGCAGGAAGACGGGGCCACCCACTGGGCGCGGGCCACCAGTCCTCATGCGGGGCCAGACCGCGGTTTCATGTTTCTGCCGGAGGTCGGGGACGAAGTCGCGGTCGTCTTTGAAGATGGCGACCCCGAACGGCCGGTGATCCTGGGCTCGCTGTGGAACGGCGCGCAACAGGCTCCGCGCTACGACTTTCGCGGAGGGGATGTTGCGCCCAACGACGTAAAGCGGCTGGTCACCAAGTCGGGCAATCGGCTGCATCTCAGCGATCAGGCCGGAAAGGAAACCGTCTTTCTTGCAACGCCGCACCACACGTCGCTCAGCATGACGGAACATTCCGATGAGACGGGCCGCAACCTGGTGCACATCCATTCCGACGGCGATATTGTGCTCAGCGCGCCGAACGGCCGCGTCCACATTAAGAGCAGTACCTTTTA